>CAKPPI010000058.1 GCA_934177545.1 uncultured Bacilli bacterium | reverse complement strand
AAACTTGAAGAAACAGGCAAAAGACTTGTAAAGGTAAATAAGTTTTTTGCAAGCAGTCAGATTTGCAACGTTTGTGGCTACAAAAATACTGCAACGAAAAACTTGAGTATCAGAGCGTGGGATTGTCCCGAATGTGGAGCACATCACGATAGGGATATAAACGCTGCAATAAATATAAGAAACGAGGGTATGCGGTTAGTTCTCGCATAACTTAAAACAAAATAAACCGTGGGACACACGGGGTTAGCTCGCTTATGCTTAGTACATTGGTATTATCGAACGAGAACCGACTGTTCGCTTTTGTACGAAAGGAAGCCCCCACCTCTTTAGGGGGGAGGATGTCACAAAGTCTTGGTATCACTTCAGTATTTAATGAGAAAAAGGCTGATTTATCTAATATGGTTACAAGTCAAAACTATATAGATTCAGCAGAACATAAAGCTAATATAGAGTTTTCTAATGAAGGAATAAAAGCAGCAGCAGTTACATCAACTGGAGGAATGGGAGCAGCTAGTTGTGGTTATGAACATTTATTTGATGTTCCAGTAGAAGAAGTTAATATCACTTTTGATAAACCCTATTTATTCTTAATAAGAGATAAAAATAGTGGAGAAGTTTGGTTTGTAGGATCTGTTTATGAACCTACTAGAAATTAACCTCTTGCATATTCTAAAAACATTTGCTATAATAAATACCGTCAAAAGAAAGTGTTCCGCTTTACTTATATATATGAACACTGGTTATAGTTAGGAGGAATAAACGATGAATATTATTGACAAAATCAATGAAAGACAAATTAATCCTGAGATTCCTGAATTTAGAGTTGGAGATACTGTTCGTGTTGATGTAAAAATCAAGGAAGGTAAAAGAGAACGTATTCAGGCATTTGAAGGTGTTGTTGTTGCAAGACGTGGTGGTAGTGTTTCTGAAACATTTACTGTTCGTAAGATGTCATCTGGAATAGGAGTAGAAAGAATTTTCCCAATTCATTCTCCAAAGATTGATAAGATTACAGTAGTACGTCGTGGTCGCGTTCGTAGAGCTAAACTAACATTCTTAAAAGGAATGGTTGGTCAATACAAAATCAAAGAACGTGGACAAAAACAAAAGAAAGTAACAGAAGAGTAGATTTAGTCTACTTTTTTTGCTTAGGTGAAAGTATGGAAAAAATGAAAGAATTAATACCTTATATAGTAATATTAATTGTAGTTATTTTAGTAAAAAGTTTTATTGTCTCTCCGATAAGAGTTAATGGAACTAGTATGGTTCCAACTCTTCATCCTAAAGATATTATGATTCTAAATAGAACAGCTTATTATACTAAGAATCCTAAAAGATTTGATATTGTAGTAGTAGACCTTGAAGATGAAAAAGTTATTAAAAGAGTAATAGGTTTACCTGGAGAGACAATAGAGTATCGGGATAATACTTTATATGTTAATGGGAAGAAAGTAAAAGAAAATATAAAAGAAGTTGATACAGCTGACTATGAAAGTGGTAAGATTCCCAAAGACTCTTATTTAGTATTAGGGGATAATAGAAGAGGATCATATGATGGAAGAATGTTTGGTTTTGTTAAGAAAAGTCAAATAGAAGGGAAGACATCTTTAACTATTTTTCCATTTAATCGAATAGGATTTAGACAGTAATTAAATAAAAGAGCAGTAATGCTCTTTTCAGACTGTTGACAAATAATTTTTTGTTAATAGTCTTTTAATTTTAAGAAAAGTATTGTACAATAAATACGTAA
>CAKPPI010000057.1 GCA_934177545.1 uncultured Bacilli bacterium | reverse complement strand
GGGGGAATGAATGGTATAGCAATTATTGTTAATCATCTAATAAAAGTATCACCATCAATAATTATTTTTGTAGGAAGTAGTATTTGTCTTTTATTAAGTACAATCCTCTTATCTAAAGAACAGACAATAGCAAGCCTTTTAGCAACATTTATTTATCCATTTTTTGTATCGATAACATCAGCTGTTACTAAAATTATTACGGTGGATACCTCTGACTTACTTCTAAGTTGTCTAATAATTGGTATATCCTTAGGAATAAGTAATGGTTTTATGTATAAAGTAGGTTTTAGTAATGGAGGAATTAATATTATTAGCCAAATATTTTATAAATACTTTAAGATTTCTCTTAGTAATACCACTTTATTTATCAATATGATAATAGTAGTACTTGGTGGCGTTTATTTTACTTTTACTAAAGTCTTATATGCCAGTTTTATCTTAATAACTAGTAAAATAGTAATGGATAAAATTCTAAGAAAAGATAAATGTCTATGTATAATTACTAACTAAGAGTGTCAAAATTAAATATTTTGATGCTTTTTTGTGCATGGTAATAATTAACTCTATCAAAAAATGTCTAATTATGCTAAAATGTTAAGTGAATACGAAGGTGGGATAAGATGGAATTAATTAGAATAAAAAATGTAACCAAACAATACAAAAATGGTGTAACAGCTATTTATGACTTATCTCTTTCAATAAAAAAAGGATCTTTTGTCTTTGTAATAGGTGGAAGTGGAAGTGGAAAGAGTACATTTATAAAGATGTTATATCGTGAAGAGAAACCAACCAAAGGAGAAATAATTGTTGGTGGACTTAATGTTTTAAAACTTAGAAATAAAAAGGTTTATAAACTAAGAAGAAAATTAGGAATAGTATTTCAAGATTACCGTTTATTACCTAAATCTACAGTTTATGAAAACGTTGCTTTTACTATGGAAGTTTTAGGAGCTAAACGTGATGAAATTAGAAAGAAAACACTAAAGGCTATAGAATTAGTTGGATTAAAACATAAGATTCATAACTATCCAGACCAATTATCAGGTGGTGAACAACAACGTGTTGCTATAGCAAGAGCAATTGTAAATGAACCTAAACTTTTACTTTGTGATGAGCCTACTGGAAACTTAGACCCTGATATGAGTATGGAAATTATGCAAGTACTAGAAGAAATTAACAAGTCCTGTGGAACAACTATTATTATGGCAACTCATGATAAAGATATTGTTAATAGAATGAAAAAAGAAGTAATAGTCTTAAAAGATGGACACTTAGTAAAACATGTAGAGAAAGGGGAGTATGAAGAATGAAATTCTTTAGAATGTTAGGTAGAAGTATTAGAGATGCCTTTAAATCAGTCTTTCGTAACTTTTCTCTATCACTAGCTTCTATCTCTTGTATTATAATAACCTTACTTATAGTAGCAGTAGCTATCATCTTGACATTTAATGTAGAAAACTTTACTAAAGAGATGGAAAAAGACTTAACAATAGTTGTCTTCCTAAATAATAATGCTACAGAAGAGCAGGTAAAAGATGTTCAAAATAAACTAGAAAAAATGGACAATGTTGAAAGTTTAACTTATCAAAGTAAAAATGCTGTCAAAGAAGAGATGCGAAAAGAAAATGAAGTGTTTAATGAGGTAATGTCTACTTGGAAAGACAATGATAATCCTTTAAAGGATACATTTCAAGTAAAAGTAAAAGATGTAGAGAAGATTAAAACTACAGCTGAAAAAATTAAGAAAATGGAACAAGTA
>CAKPPI010000056.1 GCA_934177545.1 uncultured Bacilli bacterium | reverse complement strand
AATTTTGCCTCAAACAAAGTTCATCTTTGTTTGTTAACTATATTATAAATCGGTAACATTTTAACTAATGTTTAACATCCTTTTTACCAAGAAATAATTAGCTTCCTTAATTAGAATATTTTTCTTTAACTTCTTCTAGAAAAGATGAATCAGCAAAATAGTTTATTCCCATAGCTTCTTTTACTTCTTTTAAAGTTTCACTTGCTTTTTCTCTTGCTCTTTTAGTTCCTTCTTTTAAGACATTATAAACATATTCTGGATTCTTTGCTAATTCTTCTCTTCTTTCTCTAATTGGTTTTAACTCTTCTTGTAAAATATCATTTAAGAATCTTTTAATCTTCATATCACCCAGTCCACCTTTTCTATAGTGTTCTTTTAACTCTTCTAGGTTTTTATATTCTGGTAGATATTTAGAGAATGAATCTTCTTTACAGAATGTATCTAGATAGGTAAATACAACATTACCTTCTACTTTTCCAGGATCTTCTATTTTTATATGGTTAGGATCAGTATACATTGAAAATACTTTTCTTTTTATTTCCTCAGGACTATCTTTTAGATAGATACAGTTACCAAGTGACTTACTCATCTTAGCATTACCATCTATTCCTACTAATCTTTTTTCATTTTCATTAGAAGGAAGCATTGCTGTTGGTTCTACTAAAACCTCACCATAAATAGAGTTAAACTTTCTAACTATTTCTCTTGCTTGCTCTATCATTGGTAATTGATCATCTCCTACTGGAATAACTGTCGCTTTAAAAGCCGTTATATCAGCTGTTTGACTAACTGGATAAGTAAAGAATCCAGCAGGAATACTTTCTTCAAATCCTCTTAGTTTTATCTCTTCTTTTACAGTTGGATTACGATGAAGTCTTGCTACTGTTACAAGATTCATATAGTAGAAAGTAAGTTCAGTAAGTTCTGGTACTTCTGATTGAATAAAATAATTTACTTTAGTAGAATCTATTCCACATGCTAAGTTATCTAAAGCCACTTCAAAGATATTATCTCTTACTTTCTTCGGATTATCAAAGTTATCTGTTAAAGCTTGGGCATCTGCTGCAAACAAATACATCTCATCATAATCACCTTCATCTTGAATTTTTACTCTACTTTTTAATGAGCCAACATAATGTCCTATATGTAAAGGACCAGTTGGTCTTTCACCTGTTAATACTATTTTTTTCTTTTCCATATTTTAACCTCTTTTCCAAGAATAAAAATCCTATCCATTATAGGATAAGATTTAATACTTATTATGCCACCTAATAATAATCTCATATACTAACATATATGATTCTTTGTTAACGAAGGAATACTCCGTACTAGCCTACTATTATTTCGGTAGTCTCTCAATCAGCCCATTCAGTATAGTTAATCTATAGCCTCACACCACCAACTACTCTCTTAAAGATTAAGTTATACTTACTCTTCTGTTTCACCGATTTATGACTTGATTATAGTATTATTAATTCTATTTGTCAAATCTTGAATGGGTTTAGAGCTGTTCCATCTCCCTTAGTTATTTGAACATCAGATCTCATATTTATAACTGGACGAACGCCTGAGTATGAATCAGTAGCATAGGTCCATGGATATAAACTACCTGACGACATCACTGACCAAATACGTGCTGATGTATTAGACGACATAAAATATACTGGTGAAAAGGTCCAAAAGTATTTTCCAGAATATAAATAATAATTACTATTTGGAGACGAACTACCATTATTATATGATTTCCCACCAGCAAGAGCAACCTCATCGGCTAAGATTAATCCTACTGGATAATCTAGTTTAGCATTTTCATTTGATACTTTAAATTTGTCATTATTTTGATTACACTTTAAACTTGGATTTTTATTATCTATCAATCTATTATAGATGCCATAAAAAGTTGATGGAGCTGTTAAGTATCCTGAACCACTATCTATACTTCTATCATTACAAAATGTACTATCCGCTAATTTTGAAGCAT
>CAKPPI010000055.1 GCA_934177545.1 uncultured Bacilli bacterium | reverse complement strand
ATTTTGCCTCAAACAAAGTTCATCTTTGTTTGTTAACTATATTATAAATCGGTAACATTTTAACTAATGTTTAACACTTTTTAGCACAATATTTTTCAAATAAAGTCCCTCTGCTTTCGCTGTTGTTCCATATTTTCCTCTTACTTTACTATCAAGTATTTCTTTTACTAATTTATAGTCTATCTTACCAGTACCAACTTTTATTAATAAACCAACCATATTTCTAACTTGATATCTTAAGAATCCATTACCTTCAAAAGTAAATACTATCTCATCTTTATAGTAATCATCTAAAGTTATAGAAGCCTTAGTTATGGTTCTAACACAATTATCTTTAATACTATTTTCAGTAACAAAGGCTCTAAAGTCATGGGTACCAATAAAATAAGTAATAGCTTTCTTCATCGCTTCTATATCTAATTTATAATTATGTTGGTAACAGTAATTTCTTCTAATAGGATTGTACTCTCCCATATTTAAGTGATACTCGTAAGTCTTAGAGATAACATAATATCTAGCATGAAAGTCATTACTTACTTCCTCTACTTCAAAAACATGAATATCACTAGGTAAATATCTATTCATTGCTCTTTTTACTTGTTTAGGACTAATGGAAACATTCATATCTAGGTGTGCTACTTGATGGTAAGCATGAACTTTCTTATCAGTTCTTCCACTTGCTACTACTTTTACCTTTTCCCCATTATTAATTTTAGTAGCAGCAGTCTCTAACTCTTCTTGAATAGTCCTATATCCAGGTTGTGTTTGATAGCCATGAAAAGAACTACCATCATAAGAAAAATGTATTAAAAATCTCATACTATCTTACCTCTCTATAAATATCTTTCATTAAATCTTTTATATCTTTTCTGTGATCTAGTTTAACTTTCTTACTACTTTCTACTAGCTTGAGAAAAGAAACTATTTTAGGAAGGGAAATTCCCAACTCTTTCTCATCAAACAGATAATAATAAACGCTCTCTGTAATTCCTTCTTGATATAGGTATCCGTCTTTTAATACTACTAAATATCTAGTTATTTCATATAAAAGGTCTTGGTCACTACTAGTAATAATTATCGTTTTATGAAACTTATCCTTAAGTCTTTCTAAGATTCTTACTAGTTTTATCTTTTCTTTCTCATCAAAATAGATAAAAGGATTATCTAGTAGTAAGATGCTTGGATTAATTAAGAAAGCAAGGGATAATTGAAACCATTTTTTTTCACTCGATGATAGTGTAGTTATTGTTCTTTTAAGTATTTTCTTATCAAAACCTACTATCTTTAAAGCTCCTTCTATTTTTTCATCTATATTATTTACTTTCAAAAAATTAGTTAAGATGAAATATCTTAGATACTCTTCTACAGTATATAAAGGATAATCTAGTTCAAATTCTAAGGGAACATAATAAGTCTTTTTTTTATACTCATTTTGCTTCTTTTTAGTTATTCTTTCTTTATCAAAATAGATACTACCTTTAAACTCGTTAGAAAAAGAAATAACTTCTAGTATTTCTTTACTATTTGCACCAGTAATACCTGTTATAACAGATGATGGTATGGTAATAGAGATATCAGTTAAGTTAGTTGTCTTTACATGAGTAAGTTTTATTTCCATAACATCTCCACCATTTCTTTTTGATCTAAAATAATTTTATCGACTAAATTATAATACTTTAGTTTTAAAGATAAATCAATCATAAATGGTAGTCTAAATCCTAATTTATTTAGCATACTGTCATCATCAAGTACTGATAAGATATCTCCTTCTTTAATAATTCTACCTTTGTCTAGAATAGATAATTCAACTTCATCAAAGTAAAGGGGAACATCAAGATTATTAGTCATACAAATAAATTTTATTTTATCTTTATATTCTTTAAATATCTTAGCAATGAATTTTAGTTCTTCTTCTGTTAAGTATTTAAAAATGTCATCTACTAACATTATTTCGGGGTTATAGATAAAAGCACAAGCTAGATTTAATTTTATTTTACTAAACTTATCTAAGTCCTCTATATTTTTATTTTCTTCTTTAGTAAGTTGAAATAGGGATAAGACTTTTCTTTTAGTTTTAGTAAATTCTTCATCGGGGATATTAGTTTTGATAAGTGTTAAAATAATTTCTTCTTTTACGGTTGTTGTTTTAAATTTCTTATCTTCAAATATTGTTTGAATTTGATAAGGATACTGTTTAGCAGTAATTTGTTCTACAAATGTTCTATTGACTCTTATTTTTTCTTCTGTCTTAACTATGCCTGATAACACTTTAATTAAATGTGTCTTATAAGAATTATTAGCACCTGCTACAAAGGAAATAGTACCATTTTTAAAGGTTTTATTCATTCCTTTAAATGGGATAATATCAAGATTTTCTACGGCTAATAGTGCCATTACTTTTCCTTCTTCTTCTGAATATTATAAGTTATTTTAGCAATAAATTTATCACTTACAAAGTGAGAGAAAAACTTTCCTAATTTCATAGTTAGCGAAGGAATAATAATGGTCTTTCCCTTTAAGCATTTCTTTAAGGCATAGTCTGCTACATAATAACTAGTTAGTGGTTTGAAAGAAAAAGTAACTCCTGCACGGTTATTAAAATTAGTAGCTACTGGTCCTGGACATAAGACTGATATTTTAACATTACTCTTACATCTCTTTAATTCTTCATTAATGGCAAGACTTAGCTTGTAGACATAACTTTTACTAGCATAATAACTAGATAGTAATGGTCCTGGGAAAAAAGCGGCACTACTAGCAACATTTAAGATAGTACCACTATTTCTTTTTTTCATATCTTTTAGATAAAGTTTAGTTAGTATGTGTACAGCTTTAACATTTACATCTATCATATTTAACTCATCATCTAGATTAGTTTCATCAAAAGAACCAAATATTCCATATCCTGCATTGTTTATTAGTAAATCAATTTTTTCTTTCTTAGTTTTTTCATAAAGTTCTTTTACTTTAGAAGTATCACTAAGATCAACAACAAATATTTCTACTTTAGTCTTTAACTCTTTCTTTAGAGTCTCTAAAGCTTCTTTATTTCTGGCAACCAATATTAAATCGTAAGATTTATCACTAAGTATTTTAGCCATATCTCTTCCAATTCCACTCGATGCCCCTGTAATCATCGCTTTCATATCATGGTCTCCCCTCATATTATCATTTTACCAAATTTCTAGTAAAATGTCTTAAATTAGACTAAAATTTATTAAATTTATTTTTTTAGCTAAACTTAGGTTTCAACTATTTTCACCACTTTTTACCAGTATGTAGTAATTTCTGGTGAAAATCAAGGAATTATTTGCAAAAAGTAAAGGATATTTCTATCCTACAGACTGTTGACAAATAGGTAGAAATTTTACT
>CAKPPI010000054.1 GCA_934177545.1 uncultured Bacilli bacterium | reverse complement strand
CTATTTAGATTGGCAGGTAGTGGATATGATGTCGGTGATAGTTACAAAGCTAGAAAAGTCGTGCAAATAAGTCTAAACAATTCTTACTTTGAAAAGAAAGATGCTAAGTTAGTCACTTACTGTTTTAGAGATAATGTTTATCATACTAAAATAGATGGCGTGGAAAGTTATGAAATATATCTTGGTAACTTTAAAGGCATTAAGTATAATGGTAAGAATGAGCTTGCTACACTATGTTCTATTTTAACCAGTGAGAACATGGAAGAATTAAAAGAAATAGTAGGAAACTATAGGGAGGGATTAATACTAATGAGTGAACTAGAAAAACTAAAATTAAATGATGAATTTAATGCTTACTATGACTATGAAGCAGTTATTAGAAAAGAGAAAAATTCTGAATATGTTAGTGGCAGAGATGATGGACTAGCCGAAGGAGCTAATAAAGAAAAACTGGCTATAGCAAAAATAATGCTTCAAGGAAAAGAATCCTTAGATAAAATAATTAAGTATACTGGTTTAAGTAAAAAAGAACTTACCATGCTATTATAACTTCTACTAAAAAGAGATTATTATTGTCTCTTTTTCTTTATTACAAAATACTAAAAAAGAAATGTATTTTTAAAGAACATGTAGTATAATAGAGTAATCTTGATTAAATTAGAAGAAAGGAACAATAGTATAATACTTATTGTGGGGTGAAAAGTATGCATTTACCAAGTTATAAAGAAGCAAAAACAACAGATAAGAGAGAATATCAGGAGAAAAACTATAAATTAAAAGAAGAATATAAGAATAAATTTTTAGGTAAGAAATGTTTTTTAAAAACTTATGGATGTCAAATGAATGAACATGATAGTGAAATAATAACAGGACTATTAAAAGAATTAGGCTTTTCTTTTACTGATGATTATGAAAAAGCTGACTTAATCTTATTAAATACTTGTTCTATTAGAGAAAATGCTCATAATAAGGCTTTTGGTATGTTAGGAAGATGTAAACATCTAAAGGAAGAAAAGAAGGATTTAATGATTGGTCTATGTGGTTGTATGGCTCAAGAAGAGGGAGTTATTAATGATTTACTTGAAAAGTATTCATATTTAAACTTTGTTATAGGAACCCATAATATCTTTGAGTTACCAGATGTTTTAATAAAATCTATTGAAGAAGGTAAAATACAAGTAGAAGTATATTCAAGAGAAAGAGAATTAGTAGAAAGTCTTCCTACTAAGAGAAAAGATAAGTTTAAAGCTTATGTAACAATTATCTATGGTTGTGATAAATTCTGTACCTACTGTATAGTACCTTATACAAGAGGTAGACAAAGAAGTCGTAAAAAAGAAGATATACTAGAAGAGATTAAAAAACTAAAAGAAGAGAACTATCAAGAAGTAACTTTATTAGGACAAAATGTTAATGCTTATGGAAAAGACTTATATGATAATTATTCTATGGCTGAGCTTTTAGAAGATGTCGCTAAGATAGGTATTCCAAGAGTAAGATTTATGACAAGCCATCCTTGGGACTTTACAGATTCTATGATTGATGTTATTGCAAAGTATGATAATATAATGCCAAGTGTGCATTTACCGGTTCAAGCTGGAAGTGATAGAATACTAAAACTAATGGGAAGACGCTATAATATTGAAAGTTATCTAACCTTATTCCATAAGATGAAAGAAAGAATAAAAAATTGTGCTATTTCAACAGATATAATAGTAGGTTTTCCAACTGAGAGTGAAGAAGACTTTCAAAAGACACTAGATTTAGTAAAAGAATGTAAATATGATAATGCCTTTACCTTTATCTATTCGCCAAGAGAAAATACTCCAGCTGCTAAAATGAAAGATGATATAGCACTTAGTGAAAAAGAAAAGAGACTTTATAAATTAAATGAAATAGTAAATACCTACTTTTTAGAAAATAATAAAAAACTAGAAGGCGTCGAAGTAGATGTTTTAGTAGAAGGTAAATCATTAAAGAAAAATGAAGAATACTTTGGTTATACTGATACTAATAAACTAGTTAATATTAAAAATGGTAATGATGATATAATTGGTAAAATAGTAAAAGTTAAAATAACGGATGCTAAGACATGGAGTCTAGATGGTGAATATGTATCAAGATAAAGAAATAATAGAGAAGACTAAAGAATTAGTTAAAACAATTAAAGAAGATTCTCTATATAAAGAATATATGGAATTAAGACATGAGCTTAAATCTAATAAAGAAATAAATAATAAAATAGAAGAAGTTAAAAGACTACAAAGAAAGTATGTTAAGGGAAATTATCAAGATAAAGAACTACTAGATAATATTAATACTTTAATTAAAGAATTAGAATCTATTCCATTATACTATATTTATAGTCAAAAAGAAGAAGAGCTAAATAATAACTTATTACTAATAAAAGAAGGATTATCTTCAAGCTTTCATGACATAGTAAAAGAACTGTGATTAGGGACAGTTCTTTTTTAGATTATAGTTAACAAATAATAAGAAAATACTAATAGAAAATATAATTAATAAATATACAAAGATAGATTTAATTATATAGATAGTTAATACTCTTAATAATGATTCTAAAGAAGAAAAATAAGGAATAATAAGTAAAATTAATAAAGACATAAAGATACTTGTAATTAAACTTATAGATAAGTACTTTAGATATTTATACTTCTCCTTATTTAAAAATATTAAGCTAGTAATTAATAATAAATCAATAATTATAAGTATTACTTTAGTAAGTATAGAATTCATTATTCTCAAAACAGTTATTTGTATATTATAATTACTAGTAAGCTCTTTTGTAGTGGGTAATTTACTTGCAATAGATTTAGAAATGCGTGTTATAAATAAAAGATTACTACTAAGTACTTCATTAATATCATCAGTAGTGAGAATAGTAGTAGAATTATTAGTTACTATATAGTCTTTTATATTGTTACAAGCTTTTAAGAATAAAGCTTTAAAAGAATTAGATTCAACTATTTTATCAATTAAAATAGTAGGGATAGAGTACTCTTCCATTGTACTATAAAACTCATCAATTATAATTCCTATTTTATTATCGTCATTGCTTCTTAAACTTTTTACTTCCTCTAATAAGTTGGTATCTTCTAATATAGTTTCTAAATTATTATCCTTAAAAATAGGAGTAATACTAAAAGATAAAATAGTAAGTGTTAAAGTGATAGCTAGTAAAATATTAATAATATATTTCATATCGTTGCCTCCCATATTAGTTTAACAATTACAATTTAGCTAGTCAATTTAACCTTTTGTAGTAAGAAGTCCCTCACCTCTAAGGTGAGGGATGAATTGCGTTTACTTAAGCTTGGAGAATACTAAAATTCATGATATAATAAAGTCAGTCGATAAAGAAAGATGATATGCGATGGAATTAGACAATAATGCACATTCAGTATTTTTGATGCACTATCATCTTGTACTTGTTGTAAAATATCGCAAAAAAGTATTTGATGACTGCATATTGGATAGAGTAAAGGAAATATTTGAGTACATATCACCGAAATACAATATTACATTACAAGAATGGAATTACGATAAAGATCATGTACATATTCTCTTCAAAGCACATCCGAATACAGAGATAAGCAAATTTATAAACGCATACAAAAGTGCGAGCAGTAGACTTTTGAAGAAAGAATTTCCGCAAATACGTCAAAAGCTTTGGAAAGA
>CAKPPI010000053.1 GCA_934177545.1 uncultured Bacilli bacterium | reverse complement strand
ACAATAGATTCTTATTACACTATATCTAATGAAGAAGATACTAATAATACTTTAGATACAACATATCTAAAATATAAGTTAGTTAGTAATGATGGATATGATTCGGGTATAAAAAGATTAAAAGATATAGGTACAGGTACTTATAGAATATTAGATGAAAGAGCTTTACAAAAGAGTAAAAACGTAACTTATAAACTATATCTATGGATATCAAGTGATGCTGGTAATGACATTCAAAATAAAATATATAAAAGCAAGATAGTAGTTAACAGTACAAGTAATAAAACATTAGATACTTATTGTTTAGATAATGGATTTACTAAGTTATCAGATTGTATGTTAGTAATGAACAATCACGAGCAAACAACTGATATAGCTAAAACTAATATCAAAGCCAAAGGAACACCAGACTTTAGTAAAACAGCAACAACAGATGAAGGACTTTTCATGGCAGAAGATGATGAAGGAGAAAGTTATTATTATAGAGGAGCAGTAAAGAATAATTATGTATCATTTGCCGGTTTCATCTGGAGAATAATAAGACGTAATGGCGATGGTTCTATTAGAATGATTTATTCAGGCAAGAAAACTAGTGATACAGGTGATGATACTATGATAGATAATTATACTTATTATAATTCAAAAAACCCGGTTTATACTGATTCGACAGCAGTAGGATATAAATATAATGATAATTTTTCACTTCATACAGATAATAAAAGTGATGTACCTTTTACTTGGTTTACTAGCACAAAAAAATATGATTTTGGAACTGGTTATACTTTTGATGAGGCAACTAAAAAGTTTACTTTAACCGGAACAATAAAACAGTTAACATGGAAAGATAATCATGATGAAATAGTAAATAATAAATTATATAGCTGTTTAAATTTTAATAGCCCTTGTGTCCTTGTTCACAGAGTAACAGGATATAGTAGTGATACGGAAATGCTTACACAAAGAATAAACTACGGTTCAAATAATTATCAAGATACATTATTAAATACTAAAGATTCTACAGTTAAGATTAAAATTGATGAGTGGTATAAAAACAATTTATTAGCATACACCTCAAAATTAGCTGATGAAACATTTTGTAATGATAGGAGTATAGCAAGTGGTACAGGTTATAAAATAGATGAGATAACTATTTATGGTGCTTTAGATAGAAATGCAAAGAATAAGACACCAAGTTTAAAATGTAAACAAAGTACTGATAAATTTAGACTGGATAATGTTAAAGCAAAATTAGATTATCCGGTAGCTTTAATAACAATAGATGAAGCATCTTTTGCTGGAGGAGTATATGATATTCAAAATACTAATTATTATTTATATAATGGAAAATGGTATTATTCTATGTCACCTTCTCGTATTTCTTATCAGTCTTCTAATCCGTATATACTTATAATATATGGAGGAATCTTTATTGGGGCTGGTGCAAAAACAGGACATGTTGGCGTTCGCCCAGTAATAAATCTAAAATCAGATATCTTAATAACTAAAGGTGATGGTTCTGCTTTAAATCCCTTTGTTATTAGTTAAAAAAAGACTAGTTTAATTAACTAGTTTTCTTTTCTTATTAACTATTAGATGTACTACTTGATTTAGCATTATCTATTAGTTTATTCATATATTCATCATAATCTTTCTTTAAAGAATCATCATTAAATTCAAGACCAGCTTTTTTTCTAACTTCAATTAAAGTTTCATAACGAAGTGATGCATCAGCATTAAGCTTCTCATCCTTCAATTTATCTAGAATGTCATCCTTTGATTTCTTTAAAGAAGCCTTTTTCTTTTGATCAACTTTTAAAATAATATGATATCCATAAGTTGATTTAACTGGTTCAGTTGTATATTTTCCTTTTTCAAGTTTAATAGAGGCATTTAAGAATGCTTCATCCATACCACTATCTTTATTGAAATAGTCAATTAAACCACCATCGGTTTTACTACCAGTATCGTCACTATACTTCTTAGCAAGTTTAGCAAAATCTGCTCCATCGTCTAATTTCTTAATTAACTTTTCAGCTTTTTCTTTAGCTTTCTTTTCAGCATCTTCTTTTTCCTCAGTAGACATATCATCAGTAGTTTTTGGTTTAATTAAGATGTGTCTTACCTTCATATCACCAATAACTTCTTCATCATAATATTTTTGAATTTCATCATCTTTGATATTATCTTTGATATAATCTTCAACAGCTAAATTTCTCTTATATTCTAAAGAAATCATATTGCGAAGTTCATCAATGCTTTCTACACCTAAATACTGTTTAACAGCTGCTAAGAAAGTTTCATCATTGTCACCATATTGTGATTTCATTTGGCTTATTTGATTATCTACATACTTAGTTTCATCATCAGTTGTTTTATATTTTTTATCGAAAATATTATGATCAATCATATCAATTAAGACACTAATACCATATTTATCTCTTAAATCTTCATATAAAGTTTCTGCTTTGATTTTTCCACCCTTATATTTAACAATAGTAGAATTCTTTTCAAGCTCAGCTTTCTTTCCACAACCTGTAACTAATACACAAACTAAAACTATAAGTAATAGAAATGCTATACCTTTTTTCTTTTGCACGTTATTTCCCTCCTTCATGTTATCTACATGCAATATAATGATAACAAACCTTTAAGAAATAAGCAAGGAGTGACGTAAAACTTCTCAAAAATAAATTGACAGGTTACTACTTTAAAAGTATTATTAACTTAGAAAAGGTGAGAAGTACTATGATAAAGCTAAGAAACTTTAATTTAGAAAAAATCGATAAGATAAAACACTATAGTCTTTTAATGAGCCTTAATAGAGATAAAAGTATCAATAAATATATTTCTCATAACTTTATCTCTTTCCTTGATAAACATGAAGCAGAATCTGATGATAAAATGGAAATAGGTAAATCATATGTAGTAAATAAAGATAAGAAAAATATTGGTGTAGTTGGAACTTTAGATATGTCTAGTACTGGAGTAGTAGAAGTATGGTATAGCATTGATAAAGACTTAAGAGGAAAAGGTTATGGGGAGAAAGTATTAGCTCAAGTAACCCCTTATTTAATAGAAAATATTAAAGGACTAAATGATATAGAATTAAAAATAGATAAAAATAATAAAGCTAGTAAAAAAGTAGCCTTAAGAAATGGATATATACTAGATGATGAAGACAAAGAATTAGGAATAGACATCTACCATTATTTTGGAAAACACTAAAAAACATCCTTCAAATAATCACACATTTAGAAAAATACCATAAAATAATGTGAACACTAGAAAAAAAGGAGGATTAATTTATGGGTAATTGCAATTCATCAAGTGCTATTGTTTTAGTACTATTTATCTTACTAGTAATCATTATAGGTGCCTATATTTAATTTAAAAGGGAGGTGTTAAAATGTCTTGTTCAAATAATCAACCAGTAACAACTTCTTGTGGATGTTCTAAACCTAGAAATAGTTTTGTTATAATTATAGTTTTATATATCTTATTAGCTATTATTTTAGGAAGTGTTTGTACTTGGTAGTTAAACCTTAGAGCTTTGTTTCTAAGGCTTTTTTCTTAAAATAAGTATATAAATAAACTAAAATGTAAAAACTAAGTATGGTGATTATTATGTATTATTATTTATCATACTTTTTTATTTTTTCCGTAATTGGTTATATTTATGAAAATATTCTTCATTTAATTCTTCATCATCATTTAACTAATAATCCATTTGTAGGACCTTGGATGCCAGTATATGGATTTGGAATAGTAGTAATGTTATTAATTGAAAAGTTTGCTTTTACTAAGTTTAATATTTCTAAATGGGGAAAGATTTTAATAACACTATTATTAAATTTTTTTATCTTAACTATTCTTGAATTAATTGGTGGCCACTTAGTGGAATTTTTTCTTCATAAATCTTATTGGGATTATAGTAGCTTTAGATTCAATTATGGAAAATATATAGCAATTGAAGTATCACTTGGTTGGGTTATTGCTAGTTATATATTTTTATTTATAGCAAGAAAATACTTGGATAAGATAGTACCTAAAGTACCTAGAATTTTAACTAATATATTTATTATAATTTTCTTAATAGATTTTATTTATTCTTTCTTTATAAAATAATTAGTACGAGATATCTTAAAAGAATAATTATTTAACTAAAAACTATTTTCAAAACTTATTCACTTCGGGAGGAACTGTTTAATGAAAATCTTAAACTAGCGGAATCTCGCGAGTTTAAAAATGACTCTGCAAATAATTCTTTTACAATGAGCCCTTCTAGATGGATAAGTACTACAAATGCTAAGGGCTTTGTAAGTAAAAGAGGAAAATATGATGGAGGCACATTTGCACATCCAGATATTGCCTTAGAGTTTGCATCTTGGATAGACCCTGCATTTAAGTTATATTTGATTCAAGAATTTGAAAGATTAAAATATAATGAAACATATCAAGAAAAAATAGAATGGTCTGTTAGAA
>CAKPPI010000052.1 GCA_934177545.1 uncultured Bacilli bacterium | reverse complement strand
CTTGACAAAAATATTCAAGACCCAGCCAGATATTATTAACTGGATCTTTAACCATATATGGTGACCAGTTATTAAATATTTGTATTCTTCCTAACTTTACATTTTTATCTTGAACATAAATCCAATTATCATTAACACTACCATGAATAGTATTACTATCCTCTACTTTAAAACTAGGTATTAACAAGCCAACTGTTACAAAGTCACGATATGGTAAATTACTACTTATCTTAGTAATTTTTTTAGGGACATCATTCATACTTAATATTAAATCTTTCAAAGGCATAGAACTAACTAAAATATCACATTGATAATTTATATATTTTTTATCTTTTAAATATATAATAGAAGTTATCTTTCCATTATTCTTCTTTATTTTTACAACTTTTGCATTTTTGATGATTTTACCACCTAGTTTTTTTACCTCATCGGCCAACGTTTCATATAACTGACCGGGTCCATATTTAGGATAATAAAATGATTCTATCAAAGATGTTTCTTTTTTATTATTTTCAAGATGAAAGATTCGTTTAAAATAATCAACCATAACTTTACTAATAGAAATTCCTTTTACTCTTTGACTACCCCAACTAGAGTCTATTTCACAAGGTGTCTTGCCCCAAACTTTAGTAGTATACCCTTCAAAAAACATGGAATATAATTTTTTTCCAAAACGATTAATATAAAAGTTTTCTAAGTTAAATTCATCTAATTTATGAATAGTTGATTTTAAATAACTTACTCCACAAGAACAAGTAGTAGCAAATCCCATATTTTTAATAGTTTTAAAATTAAAATTAACTGGATAATCAAAAAATTTATGATTGTAATAAATTCTACTTACTCTATTTCTAATAAGCATAACTGCATCGTCTTTTTCCGGATTTTTTCCTTTCTTAGGAAACTTTTTTTCTATATTTAAGATTTTATCATCATAAGCCGGTTTATTTTGAAGTGGTAATAATTCTAACCAAAGTTTTTTCACTTCTTCATTCTTAGTAAAGAAACGATGCCCCCCTATATCTATTCTATTACCTTTATAATTTACTGTTTTACTAATACCACCAACCATTTTTTCTTCTTCAAAAATTGTTACCTTAATATTTTTATTATTCTTTAATATTTCATAAGCACAAGAAAGTCCTGCTGGTCCTGCTCCTATAATTACTACATTTTTCATCTTATTTTCCTCTCCTAATAAGAGTTTATCAAGCTTGAAATAAATTGTCACTAAAAAAGAGCTAAATAATAGCTCTATTTTATAATTATTACTAGAAAGTATATCCACCATCAACGCCAATATTTTGAGAGGTGATATATCTTGCTTCATCAGTACATAAGAAAGCTGTCATATAAGCGATGTCTATTGGTTCTTGTGGTTTTCCATTAGGTGTTACATTATTACAAGCATTCCATACTTTTTCACGAGTAGCATCCTCACTTCCAGCCATTTGATCAAGAATATCTTCCCACATACTTGTTCTAATAATTCCTGGACATACACAGTTAACATTAACATTATCTTTTGCAGCTTCTCTTCCTAAACTAGCGGTTAATGCCAACACTGCAGACTTAGTACAACTATAAACACTAAAGCCAGCTGAACAAGCCTTAGCTGCTATTGATGACATGTTAACAATCTTGCCATATTTATTAGCTCTCATAATATTTAAAGCTTCTCTACAAGAATAGATTGTTCCTTTAATATTAATATCAATTGTCTTATCAATATTTTCTAAACTTTCTTCAGTTAATTCACCGGTTAAACAAACACCAGCTGAGTTAACAACTATATCAACTGTTCCCCATTCATCAACTATTTTTTTATACATTGAAGCTACTTGTTCATAATCAGTAACATCTACTTGATAGCTAATAGCATCAACACCATATTTTCTAATCTCAGTTGCTACTTCTTCACATCTTTCAGGTATTAAGTCTGCTACTAATACATCTGCTCCATTCTTGGCAAAAAGTATAGCACACTCTCTACCTAGACCACTTCCTCCTCCGGTAACAAGAGCCTTTTTTCCTCTAAAATTAAATTCCATATTGTATCCTCCTTAATATTAAGTTTAACACAATCAATAGAATTTACTAATATTTTTAGATTTCAAATGTAAAATTTTGTCTAGTTTTAACTTACTTTGTTAATGAATACACCTTTTGTCTAATTTTCTGATTATTCATACATATTTCATTATCAATTTGTTTAAATACAACATTTCTATTTTTCATTAAATTATAACTAGTTTCACTTAAAACCATATCACGATAAATAAAATATATTTGTTTTAAATCAACTGTTTCAATAAAACCTTTCTTAAAATGTAAATTCATTTCTAGAGCAGTTGGCAGTGTTTCATTAATATCAGAAAGAGATGGAACTACTACTTGTAATTTATTATTCTGGTTTATATAAGCCATATATTTATGAGCATGACCATGCAATGTTATTATTGCATCCGAAATTTTTTTACCATAATTATCTATATGATGATACAAATTTATACTTTCATTTTTTATATTAACAGTGTTAAGCAAAAAATCACTAATTATAATATCATGTCTATAATTATCAATATAATCAATAATTGATCTTGCCTCTTTATAAAGTGCATATATGTCGTGATTACCACCTACTGCAAAAGTTAAAATATTTTTATCATGTGGATAATCTTTAACAAAATGTTTTATTTGTTTTTCTAAAGTATTGTATTCTTCCTTACATCTACCAGGTAGTGAATCAATCATGTCCCCGGCACATAAAATTATATTTATACCATTCTTTGCACAATAATTAAACGCATTATCTACTAAATCTAGTCTTTCTAGTTTATTACCAAAGTGCAAATCAGATATTACTAACATTTTTATATCATTTTCTTCATGCAATGATAGAATACCATTAGAGATCTCTCCAAATCTATTATGTATAATGGATGATGAATGTATACTTTTATATGTCATTTGTCCATTACTATAATATTTTCTCTCTAACATTATTCCATTATTCTTAAGAGTAAGGAACCGGTTATATAATTGTCTATTAGAAATATTTAATTCTTTACTTATATCATTACAAGTTTTTCCTTCTTTAATAAGTTTTAATAATAATTCTTGATTTTCTGTCATAAAAACCCCTCACTTTGTTAGTTATTATAAATAAAGAAAAGAAAAAAGACAAGAATTTTCTTATCTTTCTGTCCACCAAGCCCTAAGAGCAGATGGGAAACCAATATATTGTCTTGGATTAATGGTACTTTTTTCATAGGCATAGTAACTACTACATCCTCCTCCAACATTCCAATCACAACTTGTAACTTCTAAGTGTAAGTGGGCTGCAGTTGAACAACCACTATTACCCATTCTACCAATCATCGTACCTGTATTAACTTGCATTCCTTCACGGATATTTCCATAACTACTTAAGTGTGCATAAGTTGAATAAATATATCTACCATTTACTAAGTGTCTTATTTTAACAACTTTAGCATTTCCGTTACAACCATAAGGACACCAGTTACCACTAGTACATGAATCACTATATATTTTAAAGATAACACCATCTGCTATTGGATAAATCGGAATAGTTCTATCATTTGAATTAGATAAATCAATTCCTAAGTGTCCTCCATAGCCACCCCAGTTTTGCGTAACATAACCACTATTCATTGGTCTAAAGAAACCATTTACTGATGGAGGAACAGGAATATTACTTCCACCAGCACTACTACCTCTATGAGCTCTATCATATCTATATTGACAAGCATAAATATCTTCACTTGGTCCACAACCTAACTTTTTATAGTAAGCTAGATTGGCTTTAGCAGCTTTTAACTGTTCTTGAACCGATGGCATTGATTCTCTAATAGATTTAGTATCAGCATTAATTCTTTCTTTTTCACTTTCAAGCTTGGCTTTAAGTGATTTTAATTCTTCTTTCTTAGTAGCTAACTCAGCCGACTTAGCTTTATTTGTTTTAATTAACTCATCTAATTCATTCATTACTTTTTGATTATATTCTGTTAATTGTTCTACTACACTTAATCTATAAACCATCTCTGTAACACTTTCTGCTCCAAAAACATATTCCATATAAGCATTATTACCATTACTTACTTGTAAATACTGAAATAGTTGTTTACTCTCTTCTGTTTTCTTTTCTATTTCAGCATTAGACTTATCTATCTCATCTTGTAGGCTTTTCATAGATACTTCTAAATCACTTATTTGTTTTTCATAAGTAGCTATATTTTTCTTAATTTCTGCTACTTCTTGATCATTTTTAGCAATCTTTGCTTCTTTCTCTTCTAATTGTTTTGCATAAGAATTTACCTCATTTTCAAATTCTTTTATTGTTTTAGCATCCACTTTAAAAGGTAGTAAGCAAAGGAATATTAATAATAAGATAGCTATTTTTCCTTTATTCATACTACACCTTTAAATACTTTCTTACAGCAGAAGATGAACCTATCATACCTACTAATATTCCTATTACAAGTATTATTCCTGATACCATATAAATAAATGGTTCTGGTTCTACTAATTTAATAATTTCTGTATATAAGTAACCATGTAAGTGATTATAAAGGGCTACATAACCAAAACATACTCCTAATATTGGTAATATTGCTCCAAGACAACCTAGTATCATTCCTTCTACAATAAATGGTGTTTTAATAGCTACATTACTAGCTCCAACAAGTCGCATAATTGATATTTCTCTTTTTCTTGAGAAGATTGTTAGTTTGATAGTGTTAACAATTAAGAAAACAGTTACTAATAT
>CAKPPI010000051.1 GCA_934177545.1 uncultured Bacilli bacterium | reverse complement strand
CAGCATTCCATCAAACTATGGATAAAGAAACATATTTATATCCAGTACCTTATGAATGGTATACAAAATATGGAGTACGTAAATATGGATTTCATGGAACAAGTCATCGTTATATAACCGAAACTCTTACTAAAGAGTTAGGAAGAAAAGACTTAAAGATAATAAGCTGCCATATTGGAAATGGTGGTTCAATAACAGCTGTAAAAGATGGAAAATGTGTAGATACATCAATGGGATTCACCCCACTTGCTGGTATAATGATGGGAACTAGATCTGGTGATGTTGATCCATCAATTATCCCTTATGTTATGGAACAAGAAGGATTAAATGCTAGTGAAGTAGTAAATGCTTTAAATAAAAAATCAGGACTTTTAGGACTTAGTGAGAAAAGTAGTGATATGCGTGATATAATCGCTGCTGTTAATGAAGGTGATGAACAAGCCAAACTTGCCTTTAATAAATATGTAAGAACAATAACAGATTACATTGCTAAATACTATGTTTTATTAAATGGAGCTGATGTTATCTGTTTCACTGCTGGAGTAGGAGAAAATAGCATTCCAGTAAGAAAAGCAGTTTGTGAAAACTTAAAATGTCTTGGTATTAAAATAGACGATGATAAAAATAATGTAATGGGAGAAATGGCTAAGATTAGTACTGATGACTCTAGTAGTATGGTTTATGTTCTTCCAACCGATGAAGAATTAATGATAGCTAGAGATACTTTATTCTTCCTACATCAGAATGGATAATAATTATGTGGAATCAAATTTATCATAAAATAAAAAAATACGATAACATAGTTATTGCTAGACATATTGGAGCTGATCCTGATGCTTTAGCTAGTCAAATATCTTTGAAAGAATCAATACTTTTAACATTTCCTAATAAAAAAGTATTAGCAGTAGGAAATGGTAGTGCCAAGTTTTCCTATCTTGGTAGACTTGATCATTATGATGAGATAGATAATTTTCTTCTAATAGTTTTAGATACACCAGATAAAAAAAGAATCGACTTTAAATACTTTGATAAAGCAAGTGAAGTAATAAAAATAGATCATCATCCTTTCATTGATGACTTTGGAGGAATTGAACATATTGATACAGAAGCTTCTAGCACCTCAGAAATACTAATGGAGTTTTTCAAAGCTTCAAAACTTATGTGTAATAAAGAAATAGCTACAAGATTATATTGTGGACTAGTAAGTGATTCTAATAGATTCTTATTTGATACTTCTAGTTATAAAACTTTTGCCCTAGTTAGTTACTATCTAAAAAAGTATAAATTTACTTTATCAGATGTTTATAAAAAACTCTATATTAGACCTTTAAAAGAAATAAGACTAGAAGGATATATTAAAGAGAATATGAATGTATCAGAAAATAAAGTAGCATCTATTTTAATAACTGATGACATTATAACTAAATTTAAAGCTGATAGTGCCTCATCTGGTAATATGATTAACTTTTTTAATTATATAGATGAAGTACTTGTCTGGGTTATAGCAACTGAAGATGTTAAAAATAATAATATCAGAGTAAATATTAGGTCACGTGGTCCAGTTATTAATAAAGTAGCAGAAAAGTATAATGGTGGAGGCCATGCCTATGCTAGTGGAGCAAGACTTGAAAACTTTGATATAGCTAAAGAATTAATTAATGATTTAGACCAAGCAACTAAAGAATATATAGAAAGTGAGACTAATGATGAAGATAAATAATGTAGAATTAGAAATGATTGTTACTAGAAGAAGTCAGTATCCAACTAATCATCAAAAAGAATTTTTATTAGTAGGACGTAGTAATGTTGGTAAGAGTAGTTTCATAAATACTTTATTAAATAGAAAAAATTTAGCACACATCTCATCTCATCCAGGTAAAACACAAACTCTAAATTTTTATCATATTAATAATGAATTTTATCTAATTGATGTACCAGGTTATGGTTATGCAGAAGTAAGTAAAACTATTCAAGCTAAGTTTGGTAAGATGATGGAAGAATATCTAGAAAAAAGAGATGAGTTACAAAGAGTTTTCATGTTAGTAGACCTTCGTCATAAACCAACAGAAGATGATGTAATGATGTATAACTTTCTAAAGTATTATCAAATACCTGTTACGATAGTAGCAACTAAAGCTGATAAAGTAGGAGCTAGTAAACGAGAGAAAAGTAAGAAACTTCTACTTGAAACTTTAGACTTAGTAGTAGGAGATAACGTTATCATTTTCTCAAGTGTTACTAAAGAAGGAAAAGACGAAGTATTAAAGAAAATAGATGAATTGTTAGTAGACACCATTTAGACTGTTATGCATAACATACACTAGGTGATAGATAATGAAGATTGTTTCTATTAGTGATGGATTTATCCTGATAACTCCAAAGAATCTTTACTTAGAAGAGAAAGATAAAATGATAAGAGAGTTAAAGAACTTCTTATTAACATATAATAATTATTTTTCCTTTCTGAAGACTGGATTTTATGAAGTTAGTGTCGGATATAATAAACTAATAGGAACAATTTTTATAATAAAGAAAGAAGAAGATTTTATCTTTGGAGAAGATCACATTGATCTTAGAATTACTATTATGAATGAGGTGGATATAGGATTTTCTTTTGAAGATGATATCATTCCTCTTGATAAAGTATATTTTTATCAAGATAAATATTACTTATTCGATGATAAACTTATTAAGAAATATTTCTATACTCTTATTGAACAAGGTGAGTATGTTTTTTCTAATAAAATAGACGAGGTTTTAAGTAAAGGAACGTTACTAAGTATTTAAGTAGAGATTAATTCTCTATTTTTTTTTGACAATAAAAAAGTTAGTATTTTTAATTATATTTAGTTACTATATAGTTTTTTACCACCTAACTTTTATTTCATGACTACTTGATACTAACTAGTTATAGATAATATTATCCTGTCAATTTTGTACAGTACAGAGTACAAAAATACATATTTCTACTTTTTTGTCTAATGATAAAAAATAAAAAAGACCTGTATTGGTCTTATAGAACATAGCAATATAAATTAAATATAGATTTATTAATTATTTTTTTCTATTTTATCAAAAAAAGTAGCTAATAAGTTTGATAATTTCTGATATTGCTGATTATCTACATACACTATATCACCACAAATATTAAGCTTTATTTGATTATCTTGTCTATCTAGTTTAGCAAAAGTAAAGTTTGATGAATAGGTTTGCTCATTTCCGGTACAGAAATTGCCATTCATAAAATAAAAGTTATTACAAAAATTATATTTGTTCTCATAGACTATATCTAACACATAGAAAACATCTATTACTCTAGATTCGTATTCATCATAATCCCATAGTACCTTAACTATTCCAACAGGTATTGTAGTTTTCTTTTCCATTTAATTTCCCTTTTAAATAACCTTACTATATTTAATAATTGATTTTTGTTAGTTCCTTTTTATCTACTGAAGTTATTTTTCCATCATTAATTTTATAGACAATATCACATAATTGTTCAATGTCTTCTTTAATATGTGTAGCTAATATGATAATTTTTCCCTTTTTCTTCTCTTTTAAGAGTATCTTTCTTAAAGTGATTATACTGTCATCATCTAAACCATTAAAAGGCTCATCTAAAATGATGACGTTAGGGTTTTCCATTAACACCTGTGCAATACCAAGTTTCTGTTTCATTCCTAAGGAATACTTGTAATATTTCTTATTATCATTAGGTGTCAACCCTAATATTTTCATAGACTCATCTATTTCTTTTTCACCTATTATATTTTGAATAGAAGCTAATAAAAGTAAATTTTGTTTCCCTGTCAAATCTGGAATAAAATTTGGTTTTTCAATTAAAGCTCTAGTACTAGGTGGATACTTTTCTTCTTTAATTATATCTTCACCATCATATAATATTTGTCCATTATTAGGTTCATAAAAGCCACATAATATTTTAAGAAAAATACTTTTGCCACTACCATTCCTACCAATTAATCCATAAATTTTTCCACTTTCAAAACCAAGATTAACATTTTCCAAGATAACATTATCTTTGAATTTCTTTGTTACATTTTTAACCTCAATTTTCATTTAAAATTCCCTCTTTCTATTAAAATACTAGTTTCTTTTTTATGAAGTGTAATTAATAATATAAGTAGTCCACTTATTGCTATAATACCAGCTATATTATTAAAATAAATAGGTCCACCTAAAATTACTAAAAAGCAACTTATTAATAAAATAGTACTAGCGATTTTATGATTCTTTAAAAGTAGTATATAAGTATTTAAAAATAATAACTCTATGAATATAGTATAAATTAAATCTTTAAATAATATATAAACACTACTGATTATTATCTGTGATTTAAAATAAAACATTAAAATTACCAATACATACATTATTAATTTAACAATAACTGTTATTAATATTATAGAAATCAGTTTAGATTTAAGCCACATTATAAGAGATTCTCTTAAAAGTATTATACATTAAATCTTTTACATATAAGCTAATTGTTATATATGTATAAACTGCTAAGGACAAAACATAGTAAATTACATTCAATATATTATATTTATTTAAATTAAGATTTAATAAGAATAGATTATTAAGATTTTCTAAAGGTGATAATAACTGATTATAAGTAAGAATAGAAATAATTATTGTTATAACAGCAAACAATCCTAATAAATATTTATGATTATGTAAGAAATAACTAGTGTCATTAGACAATATATATTTAATTTTTACTTTGTTTTTTTTCTTTATATTAAATAAAATAAAAATAGTTACCTCAAGTAGTAATAAGTAGAACGTAGAATAAGCAATCTCTAAACTAAAGGAACCATATCTCGTTATTTGAAAATAATGCCATGGTGTTATTTTGAAAGAATTGGTTATTTCTAATGTTGATATCCCTAAAAACAAACTAAGACTAAAACAAATTATTATAAGTAATGAAGTGATAAAGTTGTATTTATAATTGATTAAAATAATAATAATAACTAGAAGTAATAGATAGATAATATTTCTAAAAATGTACATCAGCATATAGAAAATATCGGGTATGCCGTCATAGATTGAACTAATATTTATACCAATATTATAGCCTTTAAAGAAAAGTAAAAAGGTATAAAACAACAGTAAAAACATTATTATCAATAATATATTTGAAAATAAGATAAGATAAATAAGTTCTTTTAAATAATCTCTTTTTGTTTTAAGTCTAATAATATAAGAATCAAATTCCTTAGAAAAACTCTTATATGTGTTATATGAATTTAACAGCACAAGAAGAA
>CAKPPI010000050.1 GCA_934177545.1 uncultured Bacilli bacterium | reverse complement strand
GTTTAACAAAGAATTAGATAGTGATAAAATTGATATAGATAGGAGAGTGCTTTCCATGAAAATATTTCCGTATAATGATGTAAAAGCTAAAAAATATGGTAATAGCTATGAACCATTAAAAGATTCAGTAATAATAGTTATTGTTGGAGTACTGTTATTAATTTTTAGTAGTATAATTTCATTTAAATATAATTTATTAATACTAACTATTATTACATTAGTAATACTTATAGTAGGAGTTATCTTAGCTACTATTAGTTTCACTAGTAAAAGGAATATAGATTTATCAGCTTTAGTAATTGATGATGATAATTTATTAATGATTAAAGTAAATCCTTTAGCCAAGAAAAAAGATTTAGATAACTTAAAAGATAAATATATGAAAAAGACAAGAAAGAGTATAAACAAATTAATGCAAGATGATAAGTTTATTACTTACTTAATAGATAATATTGATAATATAGATGAATTTGAAATTGTAAGAGTTTTAAAAATTTATAGTAAAGTAATTAGTGATAAAAAGATAGCTCTTACTTGTGATTTATATGACTTAAAAAATAAGATAATTAAACATAGTAGAAAAGTAACTATTTTAAATGCTTATAGTAGACAAACTGAAGTATATAAATTTATTAAGAATTATAAAAATCAAGATAAATATAATATGGATATAAATAAAGTAAATAAAAAAAGATATGATGATTTATTTGTTAAAAATATTAAGAATTTAGAATTTTGGTTACTATGTTCTTTAGTATTTACTTTTTTAATCATTATTTTTAAGCTAACTATTCCCTTTATTTGTACTATTCCTTTTTATGCCGAGATAATGACATTTGCCCTTACTCTTTCTTATTATGACCCAGCAAATGATACTAATTATGTAGGTAGTAGTAAACCGCAAAATTATATAAAAATAGCTATTGCAAGCTTTATACTTAGTTTACTAATTTGCTTTGTTTGGCGGTAGAAGTATGAATGATAAACAAGTAGAAAATTTATTTGTTACAATGATAGATGATTCTTATCTACATGATAAATTAACTCTAAATGATGTTTCTTCTTTAACTTTAGAAAAAGCCTATATTACGCCAGCTTATTATTCGTCAACAAAGAAAATAGTAATGACTGAAGAGATGATGGAGACAATTTATCTTGCCCATGAATTTGGTCATTACTTATTTGATTATTTGGATGATGACGATTTAGAAAAAGCTAGTACTTATGTTAGTAAAGCTCAAGATAATTTTACTACTAGTTATATTAGTGATACTATAATAGATGATAATTATCGTTTTATAAATAAAAGAATGGATGAATTATTAGAGGAACAAGATGAGAAAATTAGAGCAACTATTTCTTCTTTATATCAAGATGGTAATATAGAAGAATTAGTTTCCTATGTGCGTAAGACCATTATTCATGACTTTAATATTAAAAAAGTAGATACTGAAACATTAGATAAGATAGATCAAAGTGTTATAGCTATCTTAAATAATAATGGTGAAAAGCAAGTTAAGAATTATATATATGTAAATTATGGTAAGAAATTAGCAACAACAAAAGCTCAGGTATTATTAGATAAAGAGGAACCTAAAGGATTATCGATGCTGTTTGATTTATTTTCTTCATTAAATGATGGTAAGTACTATAATCTTCCATTTACACATGATGCTAGCTATTATCAGAAAAATGATACTTTAGCTTTTAATGAACAGTTTGCTAATTATACGGCTTTAAAATTAACTAATTGTCAAGAAAACTTAGATAATGTTAGAAAAGTATTAGGAGATGAGTATACTAGTTTCATGGATAGTTTATTAGCAAAAAGTCTTACTAAGTTAGGTGTAAAACAAGATATAAATAATTTGCATAAAAACTAATTTTAGAGTATAATCTATAGTGTGAAGTAATTCACTGGACATTTATAAAAATTATAAGAATTCTATATTGACCTTTCAATTTTTGGATTATTAATGATTTCTATACTAGTCCAACTATTGTGGAAAGGAGAATATGTATATGGAATTTAAAGATAAGACAATTACTTGTTGTGATTGCCATGAAGATTTTACTTTTACTGCTGGAGAACAAGAGTTTTATCAAATGAAAGGTTTAACTAATGAACCTAAACGTTGTAAAGCTTGTCGTGATAAGAAAAAGAAAGAACGTGCAGAAAGAGAAAATAATCATAACAACTAGTAAGAAACTGATATTTTGTCAGTTTTTTCTTTTGATTTTTATAAATTTCGTATATACTATAGGTAAGGATGGTGGCAAGATGAAAAAAATATCAATAATAGCATTACATCTAGGATATGGTGGAGTAGAAAAGTCTATTTCAACACTTGCTAATTTACTAGCATCAACACCGGATATTGAAATAGAAATAGCATCTGTTTATGAACTTTATGATAAGCCAGTATTTCCTCTAGATGATAAGATAAAAGTAAAATATTTATTAGAAAAAGGAATTAAGAGTAATGAAAAAGAGTGGAGAGAGTCTTTAAAAAAAGTAAGACCAATTACGTTTGTTAAAGAAAGTTTTAAAAGTCTTAAGATTCTTCATTTAAGACGTAAGGAAGTAATTAATTATATAAAAGAAACTGATGCTGATGTAATTATTTCTACTAGAGTATTATTTAATGGATTAGTAGGTCTTTATGCAAAAGATAATGTCTTAAAGATAGGTTGGGAACATAATCACTATCATAATGATATGAAATATGCTATGGATGTAGTAGCAAGTGCTAAGAAACTAGATTATTTTATTTTAGTATCAAAAGATTTGCAAAAGTTTTATCGTAAAGAATTATTAGAATATAAAGTTAAGTGTGTCTATATACCTAACACTTTAGAAAATATTCCAAAGACAAAAAGTACTTTAACAGCTAAGAGAATAGTAAGTGTTGGAAGATTATCTAAAGAAAAAGGATACCTTTCTTTATTAGAAATATATAGTGAGGTTATAAAGAAACATCCTGATTGGGTACTTGATATAATAGGAGATGGTAAAGAGAAAGAAACTCTTGAAGCATATATTAAGAAACATCAATTAGAAGATAAAGTAACCCTTCATGGTTTTCAAAATAGTGAGTATATTAATAATATCATGCATAAGTCATCAATTTATGTTATGACAAGTTATACAGAGTCTTTTGGAATAGTCTTACTAGAAGCGATGAGTAATGGTCTACCTTGTCTTGCTTTTGATAGTGCTGAAGGGGCAAAAGAAATAATAACATCAGGAAGAGATGGCTATTTAATAAGACATAGAAATCATAAGATGATGGTTAATAAGATAAATGATTTGATAAAAGATCCTGATAAAAGAAAAGAACTAGGTAGTGCTGGAAGACGTAAGATTAAAAATTATAGTAAAGATAAAGTGTTAGAGCAATGGTTAAAAATAATTAATAAATAGAGGTATGTATGAAGAAAAATGTAATGTTTATATCTAGTACAGGGGGACATTTAAGTGAACTTTTACAGCTTGCTAATTTATTTCCAAGATATAATTCTTGTCTTATTACTGAGAATACTAAATCTAATAGGAAGTTAAAGAAGAAATATAAAAGAATAAACTTTCTAATCTATGGTACAAAAGATCATTTCCTATCTTATCCTTTTAAGTTACTAGCTAACTGTTTTATTAGTCTTTATTACTATTTTAAATATCATCCAGATTATGTTATTACAACAGGTGCTCATACAGCAGGACCAATGTGTTCTATAGCAAAGATATTTGGTAGTAAAGTAATTTATATTGAAACATTTGCTAATATAAATACTAAGACGGTTACTGGTAGCTTATTCTATAAATTTAAAATAGCTAATTTATTTATTGTACAGTGGCGTCCCATGTTAAAACTTTATAAAAATGCTACTTATGGGGGGTGGATTTACTAATGATTTTTGTAACATTAGGTACACAAGATAAGTCCTTTAAAAGATTATTAAAAGCAGTAGAAAGAGAAAAGTTAAATGGTAATATCAAAGAAAAGGTAGTTGTTCAAGCAGGGTACACTAAGTATAAAAGTGATGTTATGGAAATATTTGATACTATTCCTAAAGATGAATTTGAAGAGTATATGGCAAAAGCTTCTTTAGTAATTACGCATGGTGGAGTAGGTAGCATCTTAACAGCTCTTGATAATAATAAAAAAGTAATAGCAGCACCTCGTCTTGCTAGATATAAGGAACATACTAACGATCATCAAAAACAAATAGTAGATGAATTTGAAAAGAATGGTTATATTCTAGCTCTTAGAGATACTAATAAACTAGGCGATGTATTAAAAAAGGTTAAGAGGTTTACTCCTAAAAAATATGAATCTAATAAGAAAAACTTTCAAAAGATAATAACTGATTATATAGATGAGACTAATCATGTTAGTTGGTATAATAGAGATAAAAAAATGATTCTAATAGAGTTAATTAATTACTTAGTATTTGCTTTTCTTTTTAAATATAACTATTTATTAGGATTACTACTAGGATTTATTTTATCTATTATTTTATGTTTATTTCTTTATAATCATAAGAAGGAAAATATCAGTTATTTAGTAATAACTTTTCTAATAGAATGTATACTTCTTTCTTTAGTAAAGAATAAGTTATTTCTAAAGACCATTATTAATCCTTTGATAATAGTGATTTATCATTTAATAGTAAGTAATAGAAGTGAGATAAGCTATTAAGATTAACTAATGACAGTTAGTCTTTTTTAGTATGGGAACATTTATAGATGAGTGGCATCCTTCTTATATATTTTATAAGGAGGTGGTAATTGATGAAAACTAAGACTTTTATTTTAAAATTCCTTAGATTAATTTCATTAATATTACTACTATCTACCTTATTGGTATTAGCAGTAAAAAACTAAAATAAAGACACTCTTCATCAAGATAGAGTGTCAAAAAACTTCAATCGAAGGAGACATTCACTTCCAAATAAATGTTCCTCTTTTTTATTTTATGCAAGTTTTCTTGCTACATACATATTATCACAATAATTATTTATTAACAAGTGATTTTACTACGGGAAAAGTTAAAATATTAAGAAATTATTCTATAGTTGTAGTAATAAGTAAGTATCTATGATATAAAATAATTGAAAATTTTTTTGTCATATGCTAATTTAGTAAATCTCGGTAAAAATATACCCTCAATTTACTAAATTGAAGGCCTAAATTTAATAAAACCCCTAATTTGGAAGAGTGAATTTTGAAAATTGGCTGTTTGCAGAGTGATATCCATATCTGTTATCCTTTAACTACTTGTCCAAAGAAGGGAGGAATATGACAAAGAAATTTATAAAACCATTATATGATACTACT
>CAKPPI010000049.1 GCA_934177545.1 uncultured Bacilli bacterium | reverse complement strand
GTTTAAAATGTAGTGGGGATAATGATAAATTTAAAATGTCTAATGAGAGTGCTAAACTAGACTATCCAGTAGGTTTAATCTTAGCCGATGAAGTAGCACTTGCTGGAGGAAGAGCTTACTATAATGGAGGATACTCACCAAATAGTAATTATTATCTATATAATGGTAGTTACTTCTGGACGCTCTCTCCGTCTGACTTTATTTCTTACCGCCCGAATGCGTACGTTTGGATTGTAGTGCCTTCAGGCAGTTTGAATCCGTGGAGTTACGTAGCAAATTCTATCGGTGTCCGCCCAGTTATAAATCTAAAGCAAAATGTAACTATATCTAAGGGTGATGGAACGGCACTAAATCCATTTGTAATAAAAACTGAGGACTAAGCTTTCTTCAGTTTTTTGAATAGATAATTTATAAGTAGAAGAATAAGTAGAATCATGATAGGAAGCTTTAATTTCTTTACAAAATTATTTAATACTATCCAGTTGTTACCTAAGGCATAACCAACATAGACAAAGGCAAAGGTCCAAGGAATGGAGCCTAGAGTGGTAAATAAAACAAATCTTGGAAAATTAACTTTACTAATACCCATTGGTAGAGAGATAAGTGTTCTAACGATCGGAAAGTTTCTAGCTAGAAAAGCTGCTAAGAGACCATATTTCTCAAACCAAATATCACATTTTTCTATGTCTTCTTCTTTCATAAAGAAAAATTTACCATACTTCTTTACAAATATTCTTCCCCCAAAGTATCCAATTAAATAAATAATAATAGCACAAAAGACACTACCAACTAATCCTACTAGAAAGGCCATCCAAAAAGAAAATATACCTCTTCCTGCTAGTATTCCTCCTGTTGCTAGTATCACTTCACTAGGTATAATTATAATAACTGCTTCTAAAACCATTCCAAGAAACATACCAAAATAACCAAAGTTAGTCATTAGAAAAGTAACATATCCTTCCACTTATCTCACCTCTTTTTTAATTATATGAGAATAAAATATTGTCTATTAAAAATTATTGTCTTTATAACTAGTTCTTTATATAATGAAAATAGGAGAAATTGATATGAAAAAAATAATTGTTGGTAGTACGTTGATACTAGGAATAAGTTTGTTACTGATAGGATATTTATATCAGAATAGACTTGATATGGAAAAACAAAATAAATTAGCAAAAGAAAAGGCTTTAGAAGAAAATATTCTTAAGAAAAAAATTAAAGAAGCATATCATGAGAAAGTAATTACTAATAAAGATACTAATTTATATAGATTAGAAAATAATAAATATTATAAAAGTGGTAAAGTATTAAAAGATGTAATGTTTTATCTTGATAATAATGATAAGTTAGATGGATATTATAAAGTAAAGAATAGTAATTATTATCTATATTATACTGATTTTATAGAAAGTAGTAATAGTATTGATACTAGATATTTAAACTATATTTATTTTCCAATGGAAATTACTATAAAAGAAAATAGCTCTTTCTATGATAGTAATAATAAAGAACTATTTAATTTAAAAGATAGTATTAAATTACAGGTATTAGAGGATCTATCTGATTCTTACGGCGTAGTATTATTTGATAGATTAGTATTTATTAAAAAAGATAGAGTAGAGTCTAGTAGTGAGTTAGAAGATAATATGGAAATAGCAGATAAGGTACCAGTATTAAATTATCATTTTATTTATTTAGAAGGGGAAGAATGTAATGAAATGATATGTCATCCTGAAAGTCAAATTAATGAAGAGTTTGCTTATCTTTCTCTTAATAAAGTATTTACTTTAACTACTAAAGAGTTAGGACAGTTTATAAATGGTGAGATTAGATTACCTAAGAAGTCTATACTACTTACTATTGATGATGGGGCAAGGGCAGAGAAGTTTATTCCTTTCTTAGAAAAATATAAAGTTAATGCTACTTTGTTTTTAGTATCATCTTGGTATCCTAAAGAAACATTTTCATCACTTTACCTAGAACTTGCCAGTCATACACATGATATGCATACTAATGGAGTTTGTAGTGGTGGACAAGGTGGTGGTATTAGATGTTTAAGTGAAGATTTAGTTCAAGCTGATTTAAAGAATAGTAGAGAAACTCTTAATAATACAGAAGCTTTTTGTTATCCTTTTTATGAATATAATGATTATGCTATAGAACAAGTTAAGAAAGCAGGTTTTAAACTAGCTTTTATAGGTGGCAATAAGATGGTTACTAAAGATACTAATCCTTATTTAATTCCAAGATATGTTATTTATAAGAATACTAGTCTTAATTACTTAAAAAATTTATTATCTTAGATAATACAAAAATTATATAAGAAAAGAAAGTTTTTGTATTGCAGTACAAAAAAATTGCTTGATAAGTGATTTATCCCAAATTATTAAAACAAAATACCCCAAATTATTGCAACAAAATGCCTCAAATTATTAAAATGAAATTGCTAATCACTAAAAAAATATGTTAATTATAATCTAGCTGAGAGGAAATACTATGATATATTTAAATCGTGTAGTAGATGATGAAATTAAAGAAAAACCATCAATAGTAGGAGCTGTTCAAATCAAAGGACCAAAGTGGTGTGGAAAAACAACTAGTGCTAAACAAATGGCTAAAAGTATTCTTGAAATGCAAAATCCAGATTTACAAGATAATTATATAGAATTAGCTAATACTAAACCATCCTTACTATTAGAAGGAGAAAAACCAAGACTAATAGATGAATGGCAAATTGCTCCAAAGTTATGGAATGCAGTAAGATATTCTGTGGATAATAGTGGATTAACTAATCAATATATTTTAACTGGATCAGCTACACCAGTTGATGATGATACGCTACATAGCGGAGTAGGAAGGTTTGCTATTGTAAATATGAAACCCATGTCTTTATTTGAATCAAAAGACTCTAATGGAAAAATATCACTATTAGATTTAAAAAATGGAAAAAGAGATATAGATGGAATTAAAACTGATTTAGATTACGAAAAGATAGCTTTTGTATTATGTAGAGGTGGTTGGCCTAATGCTATAAATTTATCTGAAAACAATGCTTTACAAATAGCAAAAAATTATCTTGATGTTTTATGTAATTCTGACATATCAAAAGTAGATGGGGTAAAAAGAAATTCACAATTAGCAAGAACAATTTTAAGATCTTATGCTAGACAAGTATCTACAATAGATTCTGATAGTGCTATGTATACTACAATAATTAATTATTTAAAGGTACTAAAAAGACTTTATATAATAGAAGATATAGAGGCTTGGAATCCAAATATTAGAAGTAAAACATCAATTAGGACAGCCCCTAAAAAGAGTTTTGTTGATCCTTCATTAGCAGTAGCAGCCTTGGGGTATTCTAAAAAAGAACTTATGCTTGATATAAATACATTTGGACTATTATTTGAAAACTTAGTAAATCGTGATTTAAGTATCTATGCTAGTAAAATTGGTGGAACACTTAGTCATTATCGGGATAGATATGATTTAGAATGTGATAACATTATTCATTTTGAAGATGGCACTTATGCTTTGGTAGAAATTAAACTTAGTGGTTCTAGAATTAGTGAAGGGGAAAATCATTTATTACAATTAAAGAAATTAATAGATGAAAGTGATGATATTAAAGTAAAGCCTAGTTTATTAATGATAATTACAGGAACTGATATGGCTTATGTAACAGAAAATGATGTTTTAGTTGTACCGATAGGTTGTTTAAAAGATTAAAAGAATAATATTATCTTTTAATTCTTACCATTTGGAGTTTTTCAGTAAAATGCAATTTTATTAACTTGAGATAATTTTATGAGAGAACTCGAGTTGTTTTTGCAATAAATTTTTGGTTGCTTCTATATTTTAACATAGAAAAAAACTCTTATTGTAGAGTTTTTTTGCTTAACTTTTGACTTGCTAGACTAAATCTTACATTGTATTTTTAACTGTTACTATAGTATAAGTTTCTTTTCTGACTATTTTCTTCATAATCATTTTTTTGTCTAAAATTCTTCTATCGTTTTGTTACATATTCTATAGATGTATTATTTAATGGTCAAGTTTTTTAACTTTTACTTTTTCTTTTGCTTCCATTTTTTTATCAAAATTGAATAACATATTATCTGCTGATGCAATGTCATAAATATCATTAGCAACTATATTTTGATATTTTTCTTTAAACTCTTTATCATTTTCTACAAATTTTGTTTCAAGTTCTTCTTTTAATACTGATCCGTGTTCCCTAATTAATTCGGCATATTCAAGTTTAATATTATCATCTAATTTGTATATAAAATCATGGTGGTTTATTGATAGCATTGTTAAATTATCAGCAATTCTTTTATATTCTTCACTGTTTTCAAAAATACTAGTATCAAATTTTGATATCTTTCCTTCATTCATGATTACTTCTCTTTTGGTTAAAATATCAATCGCTTTGTTATCTCCTAAATATTTGAATATAAACAAAATTCCTAATCCTTTTCTTTTACTAGCAAGTTCAGTAGCATAATCTTTTTTAAATGTAACTGTGCTTGTGGTTAATTCTCTATATTTTTCGTTAATTTTTAAATTAATTAACTGATTAGAACTACATTCATATTGGCCTATAATTGTTGCAAAAAATTCTCCTTCTTTTACTGGCATATGCATACTTGTTTTATATTTTTCCATTATATTTCTCCTTTAATCTTTATTTTACTAATTTTTTTGAAAACTGTTTTTTGACTTTTGAAAGGACTTTTAAATTAATTATTTCTTAACTTTAATTTTTGTTTTATCTTCTAATTTTTTATCTAAATCAAACATCATGTTATCAACTGCTGCTATTGGGTAAAAAAGTTCATTAACTATTTCATTATAATTTTCATTAAAATCAGTTTTTGTTTCTTCAAAATGTTTATCAAGTTCTTGCTTTAATTCTTCACCATGTTCTTTAACTAACTCAAAATATATAGTTTTCAACTTAGCACTTAATTTTTGAAGACTAATATGATTTGGATAAAAGGTAACTAGATTATTAATCACTTTTCTATACTCACTATTATTTTCAAAAATATTAAATTTATCAAACTCGTCATCATTATACATTATAGGTATTTTTCTTTCTGTTATTAATTCAAATACTTCATCATTTCCCATGTATCTAAATATTATTGGTAATGCTCCATTATTGCAAATTTCTGTGCTATAACTCTTTTCTAATACAATCTCTCTAAGTTCAATAGTCTTACTTTCAGTATCTAACTTTAATTTGACTAGTGGGTTATATCGGTCATAATCATCACTCATTAATGCTATAAAATAATCTCCTTCTTTTATTGGAGTTTTATCACTATATTTTAATGTTTCCATACTTATAAATTCCTTTCTTTTTGTATTACTATAACATAAGCTAATATAAATATCAAAAGAAAAAGCTTCTTTAAAGGAAGCTTCAGACTGTTGACAAATAATTTTTTGTTAATAGTCTTTTAATTTTAAGAAAAGTATTGTACAATAAATACGTAAG
>CAKPPI010000048.1 GCA_934177545.1 uncultured Bacilli bacterium | reverse complement strand
TGATGAAAATTTAATTAGTGAAAAGTTATTAAGTAATATGGTGGATGAAATAATAACTTCATTACCAAGATAGGAGGGAAAATTATGTATATAACTAATACTACAAATAATGTAAGAGATATTATTGAGTCATTTGATATTAAAAATGATTATGAAAAAATGAAAGTTATGATGTATATTTTGGAAAAAGTAGATAATGGTCAAATCAATAATAAAAATATTGCTAATCCCAATATTGGAGATAACGAAGATATTGAAACATTTACTTTTGAAAGAATTGGATTAACTTATAATACATGTGATATATTATTACAGTTTCTTGCAATGGTTTATAGAGAAATATATAAAGCAAATGTTCATTATATAGATAGTCATGTTGATGGCTTAGATTATAATGATGAAGATAAAATTATATTATCTCAGTTTGAAAAATTAAGTTACAATGAGAAATTGGATGTAATTAGTGAACTTGTTATAAGATACAACAATAATACTATGTTTAAAAATCATGAAATACATATTCCATTTAAAAATGATGTAGATGGATATGAATGGGCAAGATTAATTCAAAAATTAAAAATATAATAAATAGCATATAAGTAAACTGAATGGAGAAATCCATTCTTTTTTTGATCTTTGAAAAATTAATGAAAGGAGAAACATTATGAAAATAAATATATTTTTTAATGATGAGGGTATTTCATTGTTAGATATACTAACGAATGATTATATATCCTTCATCAAAAAATATTTTAAAAAAAGGAGAGATGTGTCAAATGTTTATATCAATAAAGTGTGAATCTATGGTATAATTTAAGTAGTTGATTAAGGTCAACTGCTTTGTAAAATAATTGGATAATCATATAACACTATCTCCTATGAAAAGGAGGGATAGTTATAATGGATTATCTAGACATTTTAAAAGATTATCTTCCAAGTGAGATAGCCAAATATTATAGACTATCACTTGAAGATAAGGTTAAGAAAGGTGGCACAAGCGACGAGAGTGAAAGTATTGCAAATCAAAGAAGAATTTTAAATAATTTTATAAACAATAGAGGTAATCGTGGTGAAGATTGCAAAGAGTTTATAGATGATGGAAGAAGTGGAACAAATTTTGATAGACCTGGTTGGCAATCTTTATTAGAAGAAGTAGAAAAAGGAACAATAAAGGTTGTTATAGTGAAAAACTTATCAAGATTAGGAAGAAGTAATTTTGAATGTGGTTATTATATGGATTATTATTTTCCATCTAATAATATTAGATTTATGACAGTTCAAGAAGAAGTAGATACAAGTGATGTATATAGTAGTAGCAATGAATATGCACCATTAAATAATTTTATGAACGAAAAATATTCAAGAGATTTATCTAAAAACATTAAAAATTCCAAAAGACTAAAACAAAAGGCAGGAGAGTATATAGGTAGTAGTAATGCACCTTACGGATATTTGAAAGATCCAGCAGATAAACATCATTTAATAATTGATGAGTATGCTGCATCTGTTGTTAAAAAAATGTATCAGTGGTATTTAGAAAGTGGCTCTCAACATGAAGTTAAAAGACGATTATTTAAAAATAGAATTTTAACTCCTGCTGTATATAGAAACTATACTTCAATGACAAAGAAGTTGAATGATCCTTGTCAGTGGACGGATAGAACTATAAAAGGTATTTTAACAAGTCAAACATATATAGGAAATATGGAACAGCACAAATATGAGAAAAAAAGTTTTAGATCTAAAAAGTTATCTAGAGTTCCAAAAGATGAATGGATAATCGTAGAAAATAAGCATGAACCTATTATTGATAAACAAACTTGGGATAAAGTTCAATTATTAATTCAAAAAAATTATAAAAGAGTATCTCCTAATCCACCAGATTTATTTACTGGTATGCTAGTTTGTAATGATTGCAAACATAGAATGAGTATATCAACAACGAGAAAAACTGGTAAAGATGGGACTATATATGTTCATAAATATACTCAATGCAATTATTATAGACGACATAGAAATTTAAATGTGTGTTCATTACATTCTACTGATTATATGAAATTGGAAGAAGAAGTTTTAAAACAATTAGATAGTATTTGCAAAAAATTCATTAAACTTGTTGACTTTGAAAAAGCCACTAAACAAGGTAAAAATGAGAAATCAAATTTAGAAAACGAATTGATAAGAAAAATTAATAAATTAGAATCTGATATTGCTAAAATTGATAAACAAATAGAAAAAGTTTATATGGATAGACTAGATGAAGTAATAACAGTTGATACTTATCAAAAAATTTCTGCTAAATTTGAAACAACAAAAGAAAGTTTAATTTCAGCACTTGATGAGGCAAAATTAACATATTCTAATTACAAAGAAGATAATAATGATGAAGCAATATTATCTGCTAAAGAGTTAACTAAGAAATATATCAAAAATAGAAAAAAATTAGATAGAGATTTACTATTACAAATAGTGGATAGAATTGAAATCCATGAAGATAAAAGTTTGGATTTATATTTAAGAATTAAACCATTAGAACAAGTGATGTGATAATCTTTAAAGTTTGTACCAAAGGGTGTAGTTAAAATAACACCAGCTCATGATCCTAACGACTACGAGGTTGGACTAAGACATAATCTTACTAAGCTAGTTATTATGAATGATGATGCCACCATGAACGAAAATTGTGGTAAGGACTATGTAGGACTTTCAAGAGAAGAAGCACGTAGTAAAGTAATAAAAGAACTAGAAGAGAAAGGACTACTATTAAAAGTAGAACCACTTACTCATGAAGTAGGACATAGTGAGAGAACTAATGCTATCATTGAACCAATGATTAAGAAACAATGGTTTGTTAAGATGAGAGGCTTAGCTAATCAAGTTCTTGCTAACCAAAAGAGTAGTAAAACAAAGGTTCATTTTGTTCCTTCCAGATATGAAAAGACTATGAATCACTGGATGGAAATTACCTATGATTGGTGTATCTCTCGTCAGTTATGGTGGGGACATAGAATACCTGCTTGGTATAAAGATGATGAGGTTTATGTTGGTGTTAATCCTCCAAAAGAAGAAGGATGGGTTCAAGATGAAGATGTTCTAGACACTTGGTTTTCGAGTGCATTATGGCCATTTGCTACTCTTGGTTGGCCAGAAGATACAGAACTATTAAAGAGATATTATCCTAATAACTGTCTAGTAACTGGATATGATATCATACCTTTCTGGGTTAATAGAATGACTTTCCAAGGGGAAGAATTACTTGGTAAAAGACCATTTGAAGATTGTTTAATTCATGGTTTGATTCGTGATAAACAAGGAAGAAAGTTTAGTAAGAGTCTAGGAAATGGAATAGATCCATTTGATATGATTGAAAAGTATGGAGCAGACTCTTTAAGATATTATCTAGCAACAGATGTATCAGCAGGTACTGATATGCGTTTTGATGAAGATAAGATTAAAGCTACTTGGAATTATATTAATAAGATTTGGAATGCTTCAAGGTTTGTTTTAACTAATATTAGTGATATAAAGGAAATTAATCTTGATAATTTAAAACCAGAAGATAAATGGATTTTAACTAAGTTTGAGAAGATGCTTCATACTACTAAGAAGTTTATGGATAAATATCAGTTTAATAATGCCGGTAGTGTTATTTATGACTTTGTCTGGACATATTTCTGTGATAGCTATATTGAAATGGCTAAATACAGTTTGAGTGATGATGCTACTAAATCAACATTATGTTATATTCTAACTAATATTTTGAAACTACTTCATCCATTTATGCCTTATGTAACAGAAGAAATTTATCAAATGTTACCAATTAAGGAAGAAGAATCTATTATGATTAGTAACTATCCTAAGTATAGTAAGAAATATATTTTTGAATTAGAAGAAGAAGTAGTTGATGATGAGATAGAGTTTATTAGAAGTTTTAGAAATGTTAAAGCAGAAAATAATATAACTAAAGATATGAAAGTTATGTTTGATACAACTGATGATAATGATTTAATTGTTAAAATGTTAAAGCTTGATGAAAACTTAGTTAAAGAACCACTTGGTATTAAGTCATATAATGTATTTTCTAAAAGAGTAAAAGCGACTATCTTCTTTGAAAAGATGGAAACAGAAGCTGATAAAGTTCTAAAAGAAACACAAATTGCTGCTTTAAAATCTTCTATTGCAAGACGTGAAAAGTTACTTGCTAATGAAAACTATGTAGCAAAAGCTCCTAAAAATATTGTTGATATGGATAGAGAAAAATTAAAAGAAGAGAAAGAAAAGTTAGCATTATTAGAGAAATAGTCTTATTTATAATAGAAAGGGTATTATTATGGGAATAAAAAGAGTTAAGCTAAATTATAAACCTATAATTAAGAGAAGAAGTAATGAAGTAGCATATGTTGTATCTACTTCACATGTAAATGCTGTTAATAGATCAATAGAGAATAAGATAAAAAGAAATCAAGCTGAACTAGATAGTTCCTATTTAGCAGCTAGTAATTATGTTGTAAAAACTGCTAATAAAGTATTAACAAAAACTTATATTTCTAAAAACACATAAAAAATAGAGGGTAACCTCTTTTTAATTTTATAAAATGGTGTTATCATCTTTTAGGGGATGTTTAATGAATTATAGTTATGATAATAGTAGAAATAATGAAATAATTAAAGAATACAATATAGTTGATGATGAAATAATAGTTACCTTTTTAGATGGTAGTAGTGTAGAAATGGATTATAGTTATTTAGAAAAGATAAAGAAGCTAATGTATAAACAAGCATTAGAAAGGGAGCAAATGACCGATAAAAGTGAGCTAGCTTATAATAAGAAAAAATCATTTGATTGGATGTTAGCTCAGCTTAGTTTAACTACCCTATATACTAGTTCTTTTCTAATAACAGACTCTATAGTGGCTAAAATGTTAGCTATATTTTTGACAGGTACTAGTAGTATTTTAACCATTTCTGATGGTTTAGAGTATAAATCTTTAAGAAAAGAACTTAATGAATTAGAGAAGTATTCACTTTTTTTAAAGATGAATAAAGAATATCAAAAGAAAATAGGTATTGATAGACTTGATAATTTATCATTAAAGGATGCTAGAAAACTTGTTAAAAAAGATATTAAAAATTAATTATAATGCAAAATGAATTATTAAAAATAAAATTTATTTGAATACAATATGTTTTAATTGACTTGTTATACAATCGAGAATTATAATAATGGCTATGAGAGGAGCTTTTATATGTACAGCGAGGAAGTAAAAGACAAGTTATTACACCTATTAAAGTATAAAACTATAAAAGAAATATCTGAAGAATTTGGTATAAGTTATTCAACTTTGTATAGATGGCAAAACAGTAAAAAAGATAGTAAATTAATAAAAAAACTTATGCTTGAAGAAAAATATGAAGAGGCATTAGTAATTGGTAAAAGTTATTCAAATAATAAGGTAATAAAAGGTCAAGTAATGTCAATTTATATGAAAAAGAAAGACTATGAAAAAGCAATAGAAATAGCTAGAGAATTTCCAAATGATGCTCCAATACAAGGCCGATTAATGTCAATTCATA
>CAKPPI010000047.1 GCA_934177545.1 uncultured Bacilli bacterium | reverse complement strand
ATGTTATATATCATGAACTTTCTCATTTAGTAGAAGCGAATCATTCTAAAAGATTCTGGTTGATAGTAGAAGAAAATTTTAAAGATTATAAAAAATATAGAGCATTGACAAATGATAGATAGGAGTTATATATGGTAATTACTAGTTTTGATAATGATAAAGTTAAATACTTAAAGAAGTTAAGTAAGAAGAAGTATCGAGATTTATATAATGAGTTTTTAGTAGAAGGACGTCATTTAGTGATAGAAGCTTATAAACATAATATGTTAAAAGAGATAATACTTTGTGAGGGTGAGGTTACTCCTTTTGATGTACCTTATACAGTAGTTAGTTATGAAGTGATGAAAAAGATAAGTGAAGTGGAAACTCCTCAGAAGATAATGGGACTATGTAAAAAACTTGATGATACAACTATTGGTAGTAGAATATTATTACTTGATGAGATCCAAGATCCTGGTAATATGGGTACTATTATTAGAAGTGCTGTAGCCTTTGATATAGATACTATCATACTATCTAAAAACTGTGTTGATTTATATAATCCTAAAGTAGTAAGGTCTACTCAAGGAATGCTTTTTCATATCCCAATTCTTATCTATGACTTTGATGAATTATTACCAATGCTTAAAGAATTAAAAATACCTATTTATGCAACTAGAGTAGAGTATGGAACTGATGTATCAACACTAAAAGAAGATGAAAAGAAACGTTTTGCTCTACTTATGGGAAATGAAGGTAATGGTGTTCATCCAGAGTACTTAGAACTTAGTGATAAAAACTTATATATACCAATGAGTAATGAGGTTGAAAGCTTAAATGTTGCTATAGCTACTTCTATTTTACTATATGAATTGAGGAATAAAGATGAATAAATTATATATCGGTACAGTAGTTTCTACTCATGGAATAAAAGGGGAAATAAGAATAATATCTAAACTAGATGAATCTTTAAAAGAGAAGATATTTAAAGTAGATAATACTTTATTAATAGATGATATAGAATATAAGATAAAAAGTTATAGAAGACATAAAAATTATGATATGGTTTTGTTTGAAGGATTTAATAACATTAATGAGGTGTTATTCTTAATGAAGAAGAAGGTATATATAGATAATAGTTATTTAGAATTAACTGAAATAGAAGACTTTAATATTTACTATAAAGAATATAAAGTTAACGAAAATGGTAAGGTTTTATCAATAGATGAGACTGGTAATAACTATAAAATAATAAGATTACTAATAAATGATAAGGAAGTTTTAGTTCCCTATAATGAACACTTTATAAAGAAGATAGATAGTAATAAAAAAACAATAGAAATAGAATTACTTTAGGGGTGATGGTCATGAAAATAGATGTTTTAACTTTATTTCCAGAGATGTTTACTGGTGTTATTTCATCATCAATTATTAAAAGAGCGATAGATGATAACAAGATAGAAATTAATTTGCATAACTTTAGAGATTATTCTAAAGATATACATCATAAAGTAGATGATACTCCTTATGGGGGAGGATGTGGCATGATTCTTACTTGTCAACCTATCTTTGATTGTGTTAATGACTTAAAGGATGATGAAAGTACAGTTATTTTACTAACTCCTGATGGTACACCTTATAAACAAGAGATAGCTAATAACTTAGTAAAGTTAAAACATTTAATAATTATTTGTGGTCATTATGAAGGCTTTGACGATAGAATAAGAAGTATTTGTGATATGGAGATATCAATTGGTGACTATGTCTTAACTGGTGGTGAGATACCGGCTATGGTCTTAATTGATTCAGTTACTAGACTAATAGATGGGGTTATTAATAAAGAAAGTTATCAAAATGATTCGTTTTATAATGGACTACTTGATTATCCCCAGTATACTAAACCAAGAGAATATAATGGACTTAAAGTACCAGATGTGTTGTTATCAGGTAATCATAAAGAAATAGAAAAGTACCGAATGGAAGCAGCTTTAGAAAAGACTAGGACTAGAAGATGTGACTTATTAAAGGAGGATGTTAGTGATGGAAACTTATAAGTGTATGGAAAAAAGTTATTCCTATGATGGTAAACTAACTCTTGATAAGTCTATAACTATTAGTTATACTAAAGAGAAATCAAATATTCATGTAGTTGATTATATAATAAAAAAAGAAATAACAAAAAGACAATTAGTCAAAAGATATGAAAAATTAATTAAGCTTTTAACATTTTATTTAGCTAATGATGATGGTTCAGGTGTCGCTTATCAAGAAGCTTTAAATGAGATAACTAGATATAGAGAAATAATTAGAAATAAATATCGTAAATTTATTAAAGAAACTAATATAGAGAAAATAGAAAAGGAACTAGCTAAGTATGAAACTTTAATTAAAAGAAAGTTAATGTATTTAGAAAAAGAGAATAGCGAGATTAAAGAAAGCAGGAGGAGTAAGTAATGGGAAAGATTAAATATCATTTAGAAAAGAAAGAAAAAGATACAAAGGCAAGACTTGGTAAGTTAGAAACTAATTATGGAACTTATGATACACCGATGTTTATGCCAGTTGGAACAAGAGCAACAGTTAAAGGACTTACTCCAGAAGAAGTTAAAGACTGCCATAGTGGAATTATCCTTGCTAATACTTATCACTTATGGTTAAGACCTGGTGAAGATATAGTAGCAAAAGCTGGGGGACTACATAAGTTTATGAATTATGATGGACCAATACTTACTGATTGTGGTGGCTTTCAAGTATTCTCTCTTGTTAAAAATAAAAAGAAGAATATCTTAGAAGAGGGAGTTAAGTTTAAGAGTCACTTAGATGGAAGTGAATTATTCTTAACACCTGAAAAATCAATTGAAATTCAAAATAAACTAGATAGTGATATTGCTATGAGCTTTGATGAGTGTCCACCTTATCCTGTTAGTTATGATTATATGAAAAAGTCTATTTTAAGAACACTTAGATGGGCAGAACGTGGAAAGAAAGTTCATAATAACCCTAACCAGTCTTTATTTGGAATTGTTCAAGGGGGAGAGTTTACTGATCTTAGAGAACTAAGTTGTAAGGAAACGGTTAAGATGGATTTTGATGGTTATAGTATTGGTGGTACTAGTGTAGGTGAGAGTAAACCTGTTATGTATAAGATGGTTGAAGATGGTGTTAGATACTTACCAGAAGATAAAGTAAGATACTTAATGGGAGTAGGAGATCCAATCGATATTATTGAAGGAGTTATTAGAGGAATTGATATCTTTGACTGTGTTTTACCAACTAGAATAGCAAGACATGGTCAAGCTTTTACAAGAAGTGGTAAGATAACTTTAAAGAATGCTAAATACAAAGAAGACTTTACACCAATTGAAGAGACTTGCGATTGCTATGCTTGTAAAAACTATACTAAAGCTTATATTAGACACTTAATCACTTGTGATGAGATGTTAGGAGGAAGACTATTATCTATTCATAACATTAGATTCTTAATAAAATTAACAGAAGAGTTAAGAGAAGCGATAAAAGAAGATAGACTATTAGAATACCGTGATGAATTCATAAATAAATATCAAGGGATGTGAGTTTAATGGCTAAGAAATATGAATTAATTGGTTGCTATTATAATAAGTATGCCAAAAATAAATATCAAAATGAACAAGTTATTAAAATAGATGGAGTTAAGCTTGATAGTTTAGAGTCTATTGATAGATTTACCTCAATGTATACTTATCAGTATTTTACTAATATGATAGGTAATATTTATCCTGATAAAAATATGTTTTCAATAAGAGTAAGTGATTCTAAAAGTGATAAGAGTTATTTTTTAAAGACTATTTATGATGATAAAGAATTAAATAAAGTTTTAGGAATGACTACTAAAAAGACGATAGATACAGCAACTGGTAAGAGAACAGTTAGTTTAGTACCGTTAAGAGAAAAAATAGTCTATCAGACATTCGCTCCTATTAAAGAAGCTTTGGTTAATAAAGATTATGATGAAGTTTCCTCTCTTATTTATACTAGAAGTGATTACATGTTTAAGTTAGAAAGATTTTGTAAGACTAGTTATGATGAAGGGGAAACTGATAATGATTTAGCATCATTAGAAAAAGAGTTTTGCGATTATCCAGTCTTTCGTGATGCTTATTTACCAAGAATTAAGAAAAAAGTCGATAATTTGGTAATTAAGACTAATAAGAAGCCAGTCTTTACTAGCAATATAGCAGTTAATAAAGAAGCTCAGTTTACTGAACAATTAGTAAGATTCAATCAAGATGAAAAAGAAGAGTTTTTAGATGAAGCTGAATACGAGAAGGCATATGGTGATAATGCTCCTTATCAAGAAGGTAGTAAATGGAAAATTTAGAGTATTATCTTGAGTATTTAGAATATCAGAAACATTATTCTTTTTATACTGTTGATAATTATAGGGAAGACTTAGAAGAGTTTTTTGCCTATCTTGATAGAGAAGGACTCTCTTATTTAAAATTAGAATATAGTGATATTAGACTTTATCTTATGTATTTAAAAGATGAGAGAAAACTAAAGGCTTCTAGTATAGATAGACATTTAAGTTCTTTAAGAGGTTATTATCAGTACTTAGAAAAAGAAAATAAAGTTAAGAGTAATGTTTTCTCCTTTATTAGCGGACCAAAGAAGGATAAAATACTACCTCACTACTTTGAATATAATGAAATAGAAGAGTTGTTTTCAATAAATGATATGAATAATCCTTTAGGAGTAAGAAATCAGTTAATTCTAGAACTACTTTATGGTACTGGCGTTAGAGTTAGTGAATTAGTTAATATAAAGATAAATGATATTAATAAAGACCAAAGAAAAATTAAGATATTTGGAAAAGGTAGTAAAGAGCGATATGTCCTTTATGGTGATTATGCTAGTGATGTACTTGATAAATATTTAAAAGAAGTTTATCCTAGTTTGAGAAAGCAAGGGGATTATTTAATTTTAAATAGTCATGGTGGTAAGATAACTCCTAGAGGCGTTGCTTATCTTTTAGATGAAATGATTAAAAAAACATCTATTCATAAAAATATTTCTCCCCATATGTTAAGACATACTTTTGCTACTCATTTATTAAATGGAGGGTGTGATATTCTTTCCGTTCAGGAGCTACTTGGACATGAGAGTTTATCGTCCACTCAAGTATATACTCATGTTTCTAAAGAAAGATTAAAAGAAGTTTATGAAAAAGCTTTTCCAAGAAGATAATTATTTCTTCTTTCCATTATTTTTCTTAAGCATTAGTATTATATAGATTATTATTATGATTAAAACTAGATTACCTAAATTATTCATATCTTTCACCCTTTCTTATTTTATTATAATATTAATTAAATAAGTTTTGGGTTAACTAGGTCATATTTTAACTTTTCCCGTACTAGTTTTTTAATCAAAGTAAAAGATGGATTACAACAAACCCATCTTTTTGATTTTTTCTAAGGATATTCCGGTCATTTCTATAACTTTTTTAGGTGTTATACCGTTTTTAAGCATAGTAGATATAATAGAAAATTGACCTTTTTCTTGACCTTCTTCGATACCAATTTTTTTTGCATAAGCCATTTTAGCTTCTTCTTTCCACTTTCTATCAAGTTCAGCATCATATAACCCGATAGTATTGATATCAAAAGTAGCATCTTTGATTCTTTCAACCGCTTCCATTAAGTCATCATCCCCTTTGCTAATTTCTTCTAAGTCTTTTATCTTATCAAGTTTTAAAATAAGTAAGGCTTTTTCAAGTTTATTTAACTTATCACCATTATAGTATTTCTTTTCTAACTTGGGAAGACTGATATGGTATTTTTTAAGATTTTTCGTTTCAATTTCTCCATTAACTATATCAGTATAGACAAATTCAAGTATAGGACTATCACTTTTAAAATGGATAAAGT
>CAKPPI010000046.1 GCA_934177545.1 uncultured Bacilli bacterium | reverse complement strand
AAACAATATAATTATCTATTTAGATTGGCAGGAAGTGGTTATGATGTCGGAGATAGTTACAAATCTAGAAAAGTTGTTCAAATAGCTCTAAATAATTCTTACTTTGAAAAGAAAGATGCTAAGTTAGTGACTTACTGTTTTAGAGATAATGTTTATCATACTAAAATAGATGGTGTAGAAAGCTATGAAATTTATCTTAGTAACTTTAAAGGTGTTAAGTATAACGGTAAGAACGAGCTTGCTACACTGTGTTCTATTTTAACAAGTGAGAGTATGGAAGAATTAAAAGAAATAGTAGGAAACTATAAGGAAGGACTGATATTAATGAGTGAACTAGAAAAACTAAAACTAAATGATGAATTTAATGCTTACTATGATTATGAAGCGGTTATCAGAAAAGAGAAAAATTCTGAATATGCCAGTGGCAGAGATGATGGACTAGCTGAAGGAAAAAGTTTAGGCTTATCTGAGGGAGCCAATAGAGAAAAACTGGCTATAGCAAAAAGTTTACTGAAAACTAAAATGCCTAAGAAAGAAATAAGTAGGCACACTGGATTAAGTATTAAACAGCTAAATATGATTTTATAGTACTTTATTATAGTTACAAATTGTATGTCATAAATATTTCAAAGTATTTATGACTTTTTATTATTATTTTATCATAAGATTACATAGGAGTTGATCTTGTGAAGAAAATAATAGAGATACTATTTGCTTGTCTTTTAGTATTTGCAAGTTTCTTTTATACTGATAAAGCTATATCTATGATGGAAGATAAAGATCCGGTGATGATTAAAATAAAAAAAGAAAAGAAATCATTAGAAGAAGAGTCTATCAATGCAAAAGTAAATGGAGAATACTTAGTACCAGGTTATAGTGGATTAGTAGTAGATTTAGATAAAAGTTTTAATAAGATGAAAAAATATGGGGGATATAATGAATCATTAATCGTCTTTAAGGAAAGTACTCCAACTATATCGGTAGATGAATATTATGATAAATATATAGTAAGTGGTAATGGCTTTACTAATTATATATCATTAGTATTTGAAATTACTGATAAGGAACTATTACCAAAAATAAAAGATATCCTAAAAGAAAATGATGCTAGAGCGACATTCTTTGTAGATGGACTATTATTAAAAGAAGATAACATTTTAATTACTAGTTTGCTACAGGACTTTCATGAGATAGAATTATTAAACTATAAGGGTAGTTATGATAGACTTATCTTTGAAGAAGCTCTTGATACTTTGCAAGTTATTGCTAATAAACGTGGTAAATACTGTCTTGCCAAGTATGACCAAAAAGAAATATTAGAACTATGTAGTAAAGAAAAGATGCATACTATTATTCCAACTATCCAAATTAGTAGTAATCCATATCTATCCTTAAAAGGAAAACTAAGAGAAGGATCAATCATTTCTATTACTCCTACCAAAGAAAATATCAGTGAGTTAGATGTTGTTGTTAAATATATAAAACAAAGGGGATACACACTTGACACTTTAGAACAATTACTTAGTGAAGCAAGAAATATTACGGAGAAGTGATATTTCTTTTTCTATCTAGTTTAAACCTATGGTATAATTTAAGAAGAATGGAGAAGATATGATGAAAATAACAAAAGAAATAAATAAAGAAATATTTAGAGCATATGATATAAGAGGAATAGCAGATAGAGATTTAACAGATGATGTTATTTATACTATTGCTAGGAGTTTTGCTACTCATATTAGAGGAATGGGTAAAGATACTTGTGTAATAGGCCATGACAATAGATTATCATCAGAAAGAATTCATAAGGCTTTAACTAGTGGATTAATTGATAGTGGAGTTAATATCTTAGACTTAGAATTAACTACTACCCCAATGTATTATTATGCTTGTATCTATGAAAAAATCGATTGTGGTATTATGATAACGGCTAGTCATAATCCTAAAGAAGATAATGGACTTAAGTTTGCTTTTAAAGATTATTTGAATGCTAAGGGAGAAGAGATAACTGACTTCTATGAAGAAACTATTAAAGGAGATTTCTTAGATGGAGTTGGTAGTGTTAGAAAGATAAATGTTAAAGAAGAATATTTTAAGGCTATTAAAGATGGACTAGAGTTTGGCGATAAGAGAATAAAAGTAGTATTAGACCCAGGTAATGGAACAACATCAATAATATTGAAAGACTTGTATAGTATGTTTCCAATTGATTTTACTATTATTAATGGAGAAAGTGATGGAACATTTCCTAATCATCACCCAGATCCATCAATTGAAGCTAATTTAGAACAACTTAAGAAAAAAGTTTTAGAAACTGGAGCCGATATTGGTGTTAGCTTTGATGGTGATGGTGATAGAGTAGGAGTTATTACTAATGAAGGTAAATTTTTACCATGTGACTATTATATGATTTTAATTATTAGAGATATAATTGATAAAGTTAAGAATAAAACATTCTTATATGATGTAAAATGTAGTAAATCATTAGAAGATGAAATAATAAAACTAGGAGGTAGGCCTGTTTGTTATCGGACAGGTAACAGTTATACAAGAAGTAGAGTAGCAGAACTTGATATGCCTTTTGGAGGAGAGTTATCAGGACATATCTACTTTAGAGATAGATTTTTAGGCTTTGATAGTGGGTTATATGCTGGACTTAGAATAATAGAATTATTATCTAGAAATAGTAAGAATATAACAGAATTATTAAGTGGTATAAACCGTTATGAAGCAACACCAGAGTTAAAATATAAATCAACGGATGAGAAAAAGATAGAAGTAGTAGAAAAAGTTATAGAATATTGTAAGGAAAAGCATTATAATATTAATACGATTGATGGTGTTAGAGTAACATTTACTGATGGATGGGCTAGTGTTAGATATAGTAATACAGGACCTAATATAACATCTAGATTTGAAGCTACTACTAAAGAAAGATTAGAAGAAATAAAGTGTGAGTTTGAAAGTTTAATAGATAAATATAATAAATAGGAGGAGTCTTATGAAAATAGCGATTACAGCCGGTGGTACTGGAGGACATATTTTTCCAGCTTTAGCAATTATAAATAAGATTAAAAGTCATGATAAGAATAGCAAGTTCTTATATTTTGGTACTACTGATCGAATGGAGAAAGATATTATTCCAGAAAAAGGTATTCCTTATATTGGTATTCAAATGAAAGGGTTAAATAGAAAGAATATCTTAAAAAATATTACTGTCCTTAAAATATATTTAGCTGCTATTAAGAAAGCAGAAGTGGAACTTAAGAAGTTTAAACCTGATATTGTAATAGGGGTAGGTGGTTATATTACTGCTCCTGTTTTGGTAGCAGCTAATCGTCTTGGTATTAAAACTATAATTCATGAACAAAATTCTATTCCGGGTGTATCTAATAAATTACTATCTCACTTTGTTAATAAGATTTGTGTCTCTTTTAAAGAAAGTGAAACCTATTTTCCTAAGAAGAAAACTATTTATACTGGAAACCCTAGAAGTGAAGAAATTCTATCAATGGAAAAAGGAAAAAGAGAAGACTTTGGTTTTAATCGTAAGAGTAAATTTATTATTCTTGTTATGGGTTCTCTTGGTTCTTTAACAATGACTAAAAAAATGAAAGAATTAATTCCTTCTTTTAAAGATAAAGACTATCAAGTATTAGTAGTAACAGGTAAAAATTATTATGATGATTATAAAGATGTTAAGACACCTACTAATGTTAAAATAGTACCATTTTATGATGCTAAATATATGAAAGATGCTGATTTGATAATCACAAGAAGTGGAGCTTCAACTATAGCCGAGGTAACCGCTTTACTACTTCCTTCTATTATGATACCAAGTCCTTATGTTACACATAATCATCAATATAAAAATGCTAAAGCTCTAGAAGATAAGAAAGCTTGTAAGATATTAGAAGAAAAAGACTTTTGTAAAGAAAATTTATTATCATTAATAGATGACTGTTTTAAAAAAGAAGTGTATAATGAAATGAGGAAAAATTTAAAAGAGTTTTCTTGTCCAAATAGTGCGGAAACTATTTATAGAGAAATTATGAGATTAGTAAGGAATGAAGAGTAATGGATATATTTTTAGAACAAGTAGAAGAAAAAGAAATAGGAAGAATTATATATGATGCTGATTTATCTAAATATACCACCTATAAAGTAGGAGGTAAGACAAGAGCAATAATTTATCCTAAAGATAGAAGATGTTTAGTTGAATTATGTAAGTTAATTAAGACTCATCATATTAAATATAAAATATTAGGAAATGGTAGTAATTTATTATTTAGTGATGAACTATATGATGGCGTTTTAATAAAACTAGATGAATTTGATAAGATAGAGTTTGTTCGTAATAAAGTTATTTGTGGAGCAGGAGCATCTTTAATGAAAGTAGCAAGGGAAGCTATGAAAAGAAGTCTTACAGGAGTAGAGTTTGCATCAGGGATACCTGGTACTATTGGAGGAGCAATCTACATGAATGCTGGAGCTTATAAAAGTGATATGGGTTATATTACTACTAATGTAACTGTCCTAACTAATGATTTAAAAATAATTACTTTAACTAATAGTGAGATGGACTTTCATTATAGAAGTTCATACTTACAAAAACACAAAGACTATATTTGTCTAGAAGCAGTATTAAAGCTTACTAAAGGTGATAAAAAAGAAATAGAAGCAATTACTAAAGAGCGAAGAGAGAGAAGAGTAGAATCTCAACCTTTAGAGTATCCTTCGGCTGGTAGTGTTTTTAGAAATCCAGAAGGAATGTATGCTGGGAAACTAATCGAAGACTTAGGACTTAAAGGATTAACTAAAGGTGGAGCAGAAGTTAGTTTAAAACATGCTAACTTTGTCGTTAATAAGGGTGGAGCTACGGCTAAAGATATTCATGATTTAATAGTATTTGTTCATGATGCTGTTCTTGATAGATATGGTGTTGATTTAAAGATAGAACAAGAATTTGTTAATTGGGAGTAGACTATGGCAAAAATAAAGAAGAAAAAGAGGTTAAAACTTATACCATTTTTACTATTTATCTTAGTAATTGCAACTACTTTCTTTATAATTGATGTTTTACTAGATACAAGAATTGAAAATATAGTAATAAAGGGTAATAAAATAGTAACTGATCAACAAATAATAGATGAAGCAGGTCTTAGTAATTATCCAAGCTTTTATAAAACAACTTCTTATAGTATAAAAAAAGCTTTGGAAAAGAATTACTTTATAAAAGAAGTTAATGTTAAAAGAAGTTTTTATCATGTTTTAACAATAGAAATTAGTGAACATAATGTATTACTGAAGAAAGAAACAACTGGTAAATTAGTCTTAGAAAACATGAATGAGGTAACAACAGATCAAGAAATACCTTATACGGTACCAAGATTAATAAATGATGTACCAAAAAATAAATATAGTAAATTATTAAAGAATCTTTTGAAAGTAAAGAGTAATGTTAGAAGTAGTATTAGTGAGTTTTATTATGATCCTAATGAATTTGATAAAGATAGATTCTTATTATATATGGATGATGGTAATAGCGTTTATTTAACCCTTACTAAGTTTAGAATGATTAATTACTATAATGATGTTTTACCACAACTTGATGGTAAGAAAGGGATACTTTATCTAGATTCTGGAAATCATTTTCAAATAATGGAAAGTTAGAAACGTCTTAAATGATATTTTTCTTAAGTGTGATTTTGATAAAAATAGTTGAATAGTTACCCCAAATTTGATAAAATTAAGATGTTGAAGATAGCAAGAGTTAGGTGTTGGACTATCGGTGAGGAAAAGTGTACATTTTAATTCGCAAATCAACAATCAATAAACAATTAAGGAAGTAGAGGTGACCCATCCATGGATATGTTTAGTTTACAGCAAGTTAACATGGGGGGGGGGTGTTTAAACCATAAATCTACTTTCTTTTATTGTGCTTTAAGATAGACTAGTTTTAGTACTATCTTTTT
>CAKPPI010000045.1 GCA_934177545.1 uncultured Bacilli bacterium | reverse complement strand
AATATATATTATTGTTACTACTAAGGCTGTCTTCATTATTTCTTTAAATTCGTTCATTACATTTCCTCCTCTTTATAAGCCAAGCTTACTACCGAACAATTGTTTTGCCAATAACTTTTTACGAATTTTTGTTTGACATTATACTAATAGACATGGTAATATTGAGAAAAGGAGGAAATGAGAGATGGAAAAGTTGACGGATAGACAACAAGATATTTTACAAATTATTAAAAAGCTTACAGCAAAAAAAGGATACCCACCTACTGTTAGAGAAATTGGGGAAGAAGCTAATCTTCATTCTCCTGCTACTATTCATTTTCACTTAATGCAATTAGTTAAGAAAGGTTATATTTCTAAAGAGGATGGATCTAATAGAACTATTGAAATATTAGTACCAAATGAATATTTAGATGAACAAGAGGATGTGGTAAAAGTTCCTCTTCTTGGTAAGGTAACGGCTGGTACACCAATTGAGGCGATAGAACATCCTGATGAAACTTTCGCTCTTCCGGTAGAACTTGTTGGAAACAAGAAGGAAGTATTTACGTTAAGAGTTAGTGGTGAATCTATGATAAATGTTGGTATATATGATGGCGACATTTTAATTGTAGAAAGACAACAAAATGCAAACAATGGTGAAACAGTAGTAGCAATGAATAAAGATAATGAAGCAACAGTAAAGACTTTTTATAAGGAGAATGGTCACTTTAGATTACAACCAGAGAATGATACAATGGAACCTATTATTTTAGACGAGGTAACTATTCTTGGGAAAGTTGTTGGTCTATATAGAAAGTTTTAAAAAAGAACAAGTTAAGCAATTTTCTTGTTCTTTTCTATCGTATCTTTTAAAACTTCACTAGCAATTACCATGCCAGCTGTTGCCGGAACGAAGGCACATGATGCTATTACTTTACTATCAAGTTTAACTGGTAATTCTTTAGAAAAACATACTTTTGTTTTTACTGATAGTCTATTTTTCTTTAAGAAATATCTTAGTTTTCTAGCTAACGGATCATTATAGGTCTTATCAATAGTAGTTATTTCTATCTTAGTAGGATCTAGTCTTTTCCCCATTCCAAGACAAGTTATGATCGGTATTTTCTTATTCAAACAGTAAGCTAATAATAATTCTTTAGCTTTAATATCATCACAGGCATCAACCACATAAGTATAGTCACTAGAAAATATTTGATCTATATTATCTCTATCAAGTTTTATTTTATAACATGTAATATTAACGTTACTATTTATATCTAAAGCTCGTTTTTTAATCAAATCAACTTTATCTTTAGAAATAGTACTGTTAAGAGCAATTATTTGTCTATTACAATTAGTAATATCAACCATGTCATAATCAACTATTGTAATATCAGTAAAGCAACTTCTAACTAACCCTTCTATAACATAGCCACCTACTCCCCCACAACCAACTACTAGTATTCTTTCATTTTTAAAACTATTTACCATACTAGTTCCTATTAAACGTTCTAATCTTTCAAATTTATTCATATTAAGCTACCTTTTCTTTAATATATTGTTTCTGTGGTAGCGAATATTTAGAAAATTGTTTATTATTTATTAATTGATAATAATAACTATATATTAAGTAATTTTCTTCCCCAATTTGTAAATAATTAGTCATATCTTTTTTTAATTTTGTTTCTGTATTAGCAAAAGTTGAAAGTATCTGTTCATAACTTCTTCTTGATTTAAAACTCTTATCAATCATAGTAAAATCAAGTGTTTCTAAAAATGAAATCCACTCAGCTTGAGCATTTAGTCCCTGTTCATCTAATAGATAAAAATATTCTGATTTACTAGCAGTATTTTGCCTTAATTCTAACATATTAATCTGTTCATGTTCGTTTAAAGAATTAATTATTCCTGTTCTCTTTAAAGATAAAACTGTATCTTTTTTCTTTAAGGGATTAGTAAATCTTAAATTATTAACTAGTATTCCATACAACGTATCTACATAAATATTTGACTTTTCAGGAGGGAGTGGTATGGAGTATTGGTCACAAAAATCACTCGTCTGATATTTTTCACTAATTACTTTAATTGATGTTACATCGTTATTATAATATGATGAAATTCTTCGTATAGTTTCTGTTAGTCTTACTGGCTGGTCTTTATAATACTTTGCATCTTCTAATTCATTTAATGAATACTTACCTATTATAACATTACTTTCTGTATTTTTTTCTGCTTGCAATTTCATCTTTTCTTTATACATATTATGAAAACTAACTTCAACTTCTACCATACTATCGTCCATTGTCATTGGTAATACTACCATATACATCACTCCTTCGCTTAAGAGAAATATTATAACATGATATTTAAAATAAGTACATTATTTTTTTGTTTATTTTTATAAAAACAATTATGTCCAACTTTTAGTTATGTCTAACTTTTCAAAAAGGAGCCTATAAAATAAAGACTTCTTAATAAAAACTTAGACATAATTTTTTTCTACTTCATATTATTTTTTAACCAATTTGGTGTTAGTAGAAGATTAGGTCATACTAACTATTCTACTACAGTTAATGAATATGGTCATTTATCAGAAAAAGCAAGAAAGGAGATAGCAAAAATTACCGATAAATACATTTGAGATTAGAACTCGGAGTAATTTTGGGAGTAAAAAAATAAAAAAGCCCGATAAATCAAGGCTTTAAAAACATATTTGGTAGCCTGTACGGGGTTTGAACCCGTGAATACGAGCTTGAGAGGCGCGCGTGTTAAACCACTTCACCAACAGGCCATAATAACGTCTTAGCTAAAAGACATTATTAGTTTAACATATATTATTTTTTTTGACAATTACTTTAGTTGCTTTTTTCTCATTTTTTACTTCTTTAATTTTTTGAACTACTAATCCTTTAGCAAGAGGAAGATTTTCATCTTTTAAAGTTTTAATGATATTTAAAAATTCACTTGAATCATATGTGATTAATTCATCATCTAGAAACATACTTCTTTTTTTAGAATAAGTATAAATATCTTTATCAGTAAAACAATTAAAAGAACTACTATGCTTTTCTACATAGCTTTTAAACATATAACTAGCACTATGTAATTGGCAAGTATTAAGTAATATAGTAAAATACTTATTAAAAAAGCCACTCTTATAATAGTAATAATAATCAATTGTTTCTTTCTTACCGCAATTTATAGCTAAAATATCATCAACAACTGGTTGGGCTTTTTCCATTTCAGCTGTTTTATAATCTAACAATTCTTTAAGTTGTTCATCATAACTTAGATTGAAAAAAGCTTCTTTATTATCTTTTAACTTTGCTATATATTTTTTTACTAAAACTACTGGTAAACTATTTTTCTTACAAAAAGCAAGTAACTCTTTCTGTTCAATAGATTCTAAAGTACTTCTAGAAATACCACTTTCCAACTCTTTAGCAAGTCTTATGTCTTCATTTCTACGATATGCTAACCGTCCAAGTTCCAAATTTCTTATTTGAACATTCTTTTTCAAAAGAGGAAATTTTAATGTCTTATATAATTCATTATCGTATTTTTTAACTATATCATAAGCTTGCTCTATCTCAAAACGTGGTACTTTATTATATCTTTTACTAAACTCCGTAAAAGAATCACATCCAGAATATTCTGCCATTTTTACTTTTACTTTAGCTTCTCTTATTTGATGAGATAGTTCTTTTACTTTTTTAGTACTTTCCGGATATTGTTTTAAAACATATTTAGCTATAGACTTATCAATCTTATTTGGTTTTTCTTTAGTTAAAATTAAATCTTTTATTTCCCACCATGCTAAACCAACTTTTTTACTAACTGATTCAATAATATTATTACTATCCTTTTCATTAATAAATGCTAAAAGTAACTCTGTATAAACTTGTTCTCTTTTTTGTTCTAATTCTTTTTGATAAAATTCATCTTTTTTAGAATCAATAGCAGTTATAAATTCAACTTGTTCTTGATAGCTAGTAAATTTACTTTTAAATATATTCCAACTAGCCAATATAATTTCTTCTAATGTCTCAGCACCTTCTAATATCTCAAGTTTTTGTCTTTTTAATTCTCTATTCATTTTAAACCCTCTTTCCAAAAGTGTGTTTATTATAACAAAAAAATGAATAATTTTCAACAACTATTCATTTTTCTTATTAAATTATATTATCTTTTAAATAGGATAAAGTAATACCTATTAATTTTTAGAAAGATTATTAAGATTACTCAATAAACTCTCTTTGATTATATTTCATTCTTTTTACATAACTCTATTACTCACTCAAAATGAGTAACTCGATAGCTATATCTTTGTCAGCCTTTCCTGTTTTTAATTTCAAGTCTAGGTCTGCTAATTTTAAAATAAACTGTTTAATTTCTTTAATAGAGCTATATCTACCAAGTTCTAATATCTTTTTAGTACGATATGGATGAACAGCTAGTTTTTTAGCTATTTCATCTTCCCTATAACCTCTATTATTAAGTAATTTTACTTGATATAAAAGACGATACTGACTTTCTAATAATCCCATCAAAGAAAATACTTCTATATTATAGTTTTTTAACTGATTATATAAAGTCAAAACTTGTTTTTTATCTTTTAGACCAATAGCTCTTATTAAATCAAATGATAATTTGTCTTGTTTTTCTAAAGGTATTGGTAATAGTGATGCCACATCTTGATTAGTTATTTCCTTACTATCTATTTTATATAATTTTAATTTATTACACTCTTGATAAATAGCATCATAACTATCATTTACTCTAGATAATATATTAGTAACTACCCCATTTTCTAATTTATAACCAGTAAGTTCTTTCTTTATATAGCCATCTCGACTAGGATTAAGTTCTAGAAATGTCATCTTCTTCTTTAACTCTTTACCAATTTTCTTTCTATCATCCATTTTATTTACTGTTAGAAAAAACAAAGTACTATCAATTTCTTGGTCTAAGTATTTTAACAAATGATTAAGACTTTGTTCTTCTTCCGTTGAAGTAGCGGTTAAAAAACTAGCATGATTTGCTATAACCACTTTTAATGGTGTTAAGAAAGATACTGTATCTAAGTCTTCTAAGACAGTAGCTAAATCAGTCTCTTCTAAATCATAAGTAGTAATAGAGGCCTCCACAAAACCTTTTTCTTTAATGATTTTAGCTATTTCTCTTTCTAATAACATACTAGATGAAGAAAGAAGCAAATAATTATGCTGCTTCATTTATTTGCTCCACTAAATATTTATAAACTTCATCAAGTTTTTCTAAAGTCTTACCGCCACCTTGGGCAAAAGTAGCACTACCACCACCATTACCATTTGAGATACTTGCTATTTGTTTAACTAAGTAACCAGCACTTAAACTAGCTATCTTGTTACGACAAATAAAGTTTACACTATTATCTTCTTTAATATTAACTATGAATACTAAAGAATTATCAACTTTATTTGCTAAAGCATCCATTATTGTTTTTAAGATATCCATCTCTTCATTATTAAATGTTAAATATAAGAAATTCTTATCATTTATTACTTTAAGATTAGTTAAATATTCATCTACTTTATTTAGACTTTGTTTTTCTTTTTCTTCTTGGAACTTTCTCTCAAGAGTTTTAACCTCTCCTTGAACATATGATAATTCATTACGATTAAACACTATATCACGATAACTCTTTGGTGCACTATTATCAATAGTAACATCAAAAGTAAGATTAATACCTAATTTTTTAGCTTGTTCAAGTATCTCTTTAGATTTCATTAATAATTTAACCATTTCATCATTATAAGGCTTAATAAGTTCAAATAAAGTTGTCTCTATCTTCTTATTAGTACAAGCTTCTATTCGGTAAGTATTACTTCCTTTAGATTCAAATGAAGAAATAGCAAATTTTTTAATATCTTTAGTATTGGCTATATGAGTACCACCACATAATTCCATTGATTTATCAATCTTAACTACTCTTACAGTCTCACCATACTTTTCTCCAAATAAAGCCATAGCACCTAACTCTTTAGCTTTATCAAGAGGCATAACCTCAGTTGATGTTATTATCCCTTTATCTATCATTTCATTAACCATATCTTCTACTTGATATAGTTGTTCATCAAAAATCTTGCCAGTATAAGTAAAGTCAAAACGAAGTTTACTATCATCTACATAACTACCAGCTTGCATAACTTTAGGACTAATAATGGTTTGTAGGGCAT
>CAKPPI010000044.1 GCA_934177545.1 uncultured Bacilli bacterium | reverse complement strand
GGCATACTGTAACATATGAACACTACTATGATTAGCTTCAATATTATGACGACGCTCTTTATCAATAATAACTTCACACTCATCACCAACAGTTATTTTACCAGATAGTAATTTTACTTTATGGATATGTTGACCATTTGGTCCTTTGAAGACATCTACTACTCTAGCGGTAAAGTTTTTACCTGTAATCATACCAGTATCTGCTACTTGTCCACCACTCTCAGCATAGAAACAAGTTCTTTTTAAGGCAATATAACCATCATGATCAAGTTCTCTTTCAAGATTATCTTTACTAAAGATAGCAAGTACACTACTTTTTAAACGGTATAGTCCATAGACAAAGGTAGAAGGCTTTTTAAAGTCCATTAAAACTTGTTTTTGTTTAGCCATAGAAGTCTTATTACGATTATTCTTCTTAGCAGCTTCTCTTTGTTTATTCATATAATCAATAAAGCCCTCTTTATCTACCGTATAACCCTTTTCATTAGCAATTTCTTCGGTTAATTCAAGTGGGAAACCAAAGGTATCATAAAGTTTAAAAGCATCATAACCAGATACAATTCCATCATTTACAGTTTCTAAAATATCATCAAGTTTTGCCATACCTTGTTCAAGAGTTTTCAAAAATAATTTCTCTTCTTCTAGTATTAAAGCTTCAACTTCTGCTCTTTTTTCATATAATTCTTTATAAAAGTCTCCCATAGTCTCACAAACAGTTCCTACTAATTTATAAAGAAATGGTTCATTAAATCCTAATTGCTTACCAAATCTTGAACTTCTTCTTAAAAGACGTCTTAAAACATAATCTCTTCCGGTATTTCCAAAACTTGCTCCATCAGAAAGGGCAAATGTTATTGCTTTAATATGATCAGCGATTACTTTAAATGAAGTTTGACCATTATAAAGAATACCTGACATTTCTTCTATTTTAGCTAGTATTGGGGTAAATAAATCTGTTTCAAAACTAGAATCTACATCTTGGAAAATTGTACACCATCTCTCAAGTCCTGCCCCAGTATCAATATTTTTATGTGGAAGCTCTTTATATTTTTCACGAGGTTTTCCTTCTTCTGATTGAAACTGTGAAAAGACGTTATTCCAAATTTCTATATATCGTTCTTGTTCATCATCATTTTTAAACTTTTCAAAAGCATCATGATTTGGATCATACTTTTCCCCACGATCAAAGAATATCTCACTATCTGGTCCACAAGGTCCACTACCTATTTCCCAAAAGTTTTCATCAAGTTTTATCATATGGGAAGGATCCATTCCAAGTTCTATCCATTTATTTAAAGCATCAGCATCATCTGTATAGACTGTTACATAAAGTCTATCTTTGGGAATAGCAAACCATTTATCACTAGTTAACAACTCAAAAGCAAAACTAATTGCTTCATTCTTAAAGTAGTCACCAATTGAAAAGTTACCCATCATCTCAAAGAAAGTATGATGACGTCTTGTTATTCCAACATTTTCTATATCATTTGTACGAATACATTTTTGAATATTAACAATTCTTCTACACTCAGGAATAACTGTTCCATCAAAATATTTCTTTAAAGGAGTTACTCCGGCATTAATCCATAATAGTGAATTATCATCTCTTGGAATTAAGGGAGCACTTTCTACGTATTTATGTCCATGTTCTTCAAAATATTTTATCCATAATGATCTAATCTCATTACTAGTCATCTTTCTCATTTTTATCTACTCCTTCTATTAAACACTTAATTTTTGCTAAGTCTTCGTCATACTTTTCCATACTACCATTATTTAAAAGGTAATAATCAGCATAAGCGATAGGACCACCTTTAGCCGAGTTTTCTATCTCAGTAACATCTCTTCTTACAATTTCTTCCTCGTTAAAGGCTCGTTCCTTTCGCTTAGATATTCTATCATACCTTAATTTTTTATCACAGACAATAGCAATCACTACTAAATCTTTAAATTCTTCTTTTAAAATTTTATACTCATCCCAAGAATATAATCCATCTAAAATAACATTACCTTCACTATATAGTTTTTTTATCTTTGGTAATAGAAGTTTAGCAACTACTCCCATACCATGTTCTTTTCTAATCTTTTCTCTAAATTCTTTTTGACTCTCAGAAGTTATTTCTATTCCTTCTTCTTTCATTTTCTCATAAATAACTCCACCAAAATAAACTAAGCTATATCCTTTATTATTAAAATAGGAAGAAGCAATACTCTTCCCACTACCAGCCATTCCTACTATTGCAACTATTTTATTCATCTTTTATCCTCCACTATTTTTAAAGCTTCTAACTTTAAACTTTCCATATCTTTATTTTCTACTATATAATCAAAGTCTTTATAATCATCTAAATCTATTTCTGTTTGATGATTTTTTTCTTTATTAGTTAACTTATTATCTTGCTTATTAGTTAGTAATATAGTCTTGATATTAGGATACTTTTCTTTTAATACTTCTATTTCATGAACTAATCTACCATCAGTAATAAGTCCTACATCATAATAATTATCAAGCACTTCTATTGTTGTAATTAAATAGTCAAGGATAAAATCCTTCTTCTTTAGTTTTAACTGTAAGATGTCATAACCTAGTGTTTGCAATAATTCTCTTGGTTTTTCATCCTTTTCTTTATCATAATTAAAGTAGTCCTCTGCCCAACTATACAAAGGTGCAGTTAACTTTAATATACATACTTTTTTGTTATTTTTTTCTTCTTCTTGTTTAATAAGTTTAGCAAAAGTATCTTTCCCTGCTCTTGCTTTACCACAGATTAAATAAAGTTTCATCTTACCACCTCGACTTAGTCTAATTCTTCTTTTTTGTTTAGAGAATGAAACTTCTCTCCTACTCCTGTTTTTTCATCAATAAACTCTAAAATTATTTTTAAGCTAGCAATAACAGGAGTTGCCACTATCATTCCTATCATACCAAAGAAATAGTTAAAAATCAATAGTCCCAGCATGATGGTAACAGGGTGTAATTTCATTGTTTTACCCATAATTAAAGGTTGATAAAAGTTGTTTTCTAGGGTTTGACAAACCATAATTGACACGATAGTTAAGATACCTACTTTAGGGTTCATTGAAAAACCAACAAATAAGGCAGGTACCGCTCCAATCCATGGACCAATATAAGGAATTACATCAGTTACAGCACAAAACAAGGCAAATAGTAAAGGTGCTTTTAAACCAGCTAGGGAAAGGCCAATCGCTTGGGTTAAGAAAACAAAGAACATGACTATTAACACTCCTTGAACATAATTTCTTAACTTACCATTAATTCTTCGCATCAAGTCTTTAGCATTATCATGATAAATATCAGGTATTAGTGATAACATATGTTTCTCACTTTTTTTAAAGTCAAACAAGATATAAAAACCAATCATAAAACCTAGTAATATATTGGCTCCACCACTAATTATTTTACTAACTGTTTTAAATAACATAGTAGGTAGAGTCTCTGTCATATTCTTACCAATAGATTCTATTCTACTAATAATATCAGTCTCATAACTTGCAAGTAGTGAATTATCAAAAGAAGCAAAGAAGTTATCAACACCTTTTTTAGTTTTATCAATAAGAGAAGGAAGAGCATTAACAAGATCGGTAATACCAGTAGCAAAAGATGGGATAACAAAGTAGCATAATACTACTATTAAAACAATTAAAAGAAGATAAGTTATAATACAAGCCACTACTCTATTCATCTTCTTTTCCATCTTAGTAACTAATGGATCTAAAAGCCAAGCTATTAGCAAACCAATAAAGACTGGAGAGATAACTTTTAAAATATCAAGAATAAAATCTAGAATCTTCCATTCCTTAACAACATAAGTAACTAATAAAGCCACTAGAACAAGTACTAAAATATGAACTAGTTGTAATACTTTATTAGAAGTCTTAATAAATTTATTTAATTCTTTTTTATCTACTTTTTCACGAAACATCTTAGCACCTTCATTTCTATTTCTTAGTATACCACTTATCTTTACATTTAAAAAGAATTTTAATAAAATATAGGTGGTGATCTAAATGCAAGTAATTAAAGAAAACACAACTTATCAAGAAGAGATAAAACACTCTAAGTTTATTACTTTATTATATAAGGTTAATAATATAGATGATGTTAATTACTATTTAAAAAAGGTAAGAGAAGACTATAAGGGTGCAACACACTACTGTTATGCTTTTAATCTTTTAAATACTAGTGGTTATAGTGATGATAAAGAACCAAAAAATACAGCTGGAAGACCAATGCTTTTTATACTAACTTCTAATAATATTATTAATATTTTAGTTATTTCCGTTCGCTACTTCGGTGGTATCAAATTAGGTACTGGTGGTCTTTTAAAAGCTTACACAAATGGTCTATTGGAATCTCTTAAAAAGTCTGTTCTTTTAAATGTAATAAGTGGTTATTTAATAACTTGTGAATTTAGTTATGAAAATGAAAAAAAATACTCTTACCTATTTAAGGATAAGAATATTTTATCTAAAGTTTATCAAGATAGATGTATCTACACTTTAGAAGTAGATGAAACATTTCTTGATAGTTTAACAAATTTACCTGGTCTTAACATTACTAATAGAGTTAAACAGTTAATTGAAGATAAATAATTATTTTATAAACCAAGAAGCAATGGTATCATAATCTCTATACCCTACTTCTTTTTTTATTAGTTTTCCATCACGATAAACTTCTAATGTCGGAATACTCATAACACCGTGCTCCTTAGCAATATTTTCAAACTCATCCACATCTATCTTGATGATTTTTACCCCTTCAAAGTGTTCTTCTAACTCTTCTAATACTTCTCCTACCATTTTACAAGGTCCACACCAAGTAGCATAAAAATCTACTAAGACGTCACCTTTTGCTATTAATTCTTGAAATTTTGCCTCATCTTCTAAATAAATCATTTTATCATCACCCTTCATATTTATTAGTTACAGTATCTAAATCTTTAATATCAATTATCTTTTTATTAGTTTCTAATTCTTTAACTTCATTAGCTGTAACTATTTTATTCTTTAATAGTATATCAATTATTTTTAGATTTAAGTCATTTTCACTGATACTTTTATCAAGATCCATAATTTCCTCTAAAGTAGTATTAATTCCACCAAAACTGTTTTTTAAGATTGGAGTATCTTCCATAACATATTTTCTAACTTTAGAATTCATAAAATCACCATTGCTACTTAGTGGTATCATTAATACATTTAAAGTTACAAATATTATTATATAGCCCTCTATTATTCCTAAGATAAAACCAAGGATTCTATTAGGTAAGACTAATATTAACGTAGCATCTATTATCTTACTAATTATTCCTGATAGACTAACTATTATTCTTAAAATAAAGTGGAAGATAATTAATAGTACGAGAAAAGCTATTAACTGATAAAAAATAATACTTAAAGAACTAAGAGGACCAAAGACAGAATTTACTCTAAATGGTGGAAATAAATTAATTAGAAAACTTGCTAATAGACCTTTTAACAAGAATGCTAAAATTATAGCTGCTATATTTCCTAGCACCACCGCTGCTTCTTTAATCACTCCTCTTTTTAATCCTAAAATACCAAAACTTAAAATAATTAAAACAATAAGTATACTAATATTATTAATATTTTCCATAATCCAAATCCTTTCTATATTTTTATTATAACTATATTTTTTAAAATATGCTATACTAAATTAAATGAGGTGGAAAAAAATGAACGAAGTCATAAGAGTAAGTGACAAGACAAAAGAAAAAATGATTGAATATTATAAAGATAAGAAAAAGGATAAAGAGATTCCTTATGTAGTTTTTCAAGCAGTTGATATGGATACTACTATTACAATGTACACATCTGGCAAGGTTATGTTTCAAGGAAAGAGTGCTGATGTTGATGCTGCTATGTGGAAAGAAATGGATGGGATAGAATCTGCTCCTAAAGTCAATGATAATGACAATAAGTATCACAATTGTTCTTCCGTTGGTAGTGATGAGGTTGGTACTGGTGATTATTTTGGTCCCATAGTAGTAACAGCTACTTATGTTCCAAAAGAAGAAGTTAAGTTTTTAGAAGATTTAGGTATTAGAGATAGTAAAAAGCTAACTGATGAATTTATCTTAGCTAATGCTCCTATTCTTGCTAAAAAGCTAACCTACCGTAGTCTTATTTTAAACAATATTGATTATAATAAAAATTATACCAAAGATTTTAATATGAATAAGATAAAAGCTATTATGCATAATAAAGTTTTATATCAATTGATGCATGAAGTTAACCCAAAAATTGATTATATTATTGTAGATGAATTTGCAAGAGAAAAAAGATATTATGAATATCTAAATGATGCTAAAGAAGTTCAACGAGGTATCAC
>CAKPPI010000043.1 GCA_934177545.1 uncultured Bacilli bacterium | reverse complement strand
GTATAAACTCCATCAAGACCAATTCGTTCAAATAGTCCACTAGCAATTACTTCTTCATTATTCATTTCAAATAAACTGAATTTTAGTGAACTACTTCCTGTATTAATTGATAAAATTTTCATAATATTCCTCTTTTCTAAAACAACATTATTATATCTAAAAAAGATAGAAATGTAAATCTTTCTATCTCTGTCTTGTACTATAATATCTATCTGCTTGGTTTAAGTTATAACAATTTACTGGTTTAAGAGTGTTATTATCCCTAACATAAACATTAGTAAAACGGTAAAAATTTTCACTTATATTATCATAGAATAAGAAGTTAATATCACCTGTGCTTGTAACTAAGCAGCTGGTTAATTCAACTTGTTTATTTCTAAATACAGAATTATTCTGATTCATCTCTATATACGAAGCAAAGTCACCAAGTGAAAAATTCTGATGGAACTCACTTGTTGATGGATGGGAATGACCATGACAAACCACAAAGTCGGTATTTAAATTAATATTAACTCTTCTTTCTAAATCATCAATCATCACTTGATTAAAAACTGCTTCTGTACTTTGTCTATTATTTTTATTACTATTTGTAAAAAAATCATCAAATTCAATTACATTATTTGCTGTTTCCCTCCCATATAGAAAGAATGGTACTTCTTTTTTTTCTTCATTAGTAACATCTTGAATAGCTTGAAGAGAACCATATACATTTTCACTTAATATGATTGTAGCACTTGGCATATTAGTAATAGTATCAGAATTAATTGGTGTATTTTCTCCATAATTATAGGTATCAAAGTTATATTTATGATATCTACCATATGGATTTTTATTTATCATTATATCTTTTGCTTTTTGAACGCACTGTTCTCTTGTCATAATTTTCTTCCAATCTTTATTCTTCTACTGATAAGTCATAAGTATCTCTTGCAATCATTAATTCTTCATCAGTTGCTAATACATAAACTGGTATTTTAGACTCATTACTAGAAATAATTCCTTCAACACCTTTTCTAACAATTGTTTCTTTATTTTTTTCTTCATCTAAATATATACCTAATGGATAAAGTTTATTGATAGCTTCTTTTCTAATGATATCATCATTTTCTCCACCACCAGCGGTAAAGCAAATAGCATCAACTTTTCCTCCTAGTTTTACATAGTATTTAGCTACATAATCGACTATCTTATCGGTATACATGTCAAGTGCTAACAAGGCTTTAGCATCTCGTGCTTCATAGGCTCTATCTATATCTCTTAAATCACTCATACCAGCAATTCCTTCAAGACCACTTTTCTTATTTAATTGACTATCCATCCAATCTAGATTTCTTTCTTCTTTCTTCATAATATATGATAGGATAGAGTAATCTATATCACCTGACCTTGTTCCCATCATTATACCGGCATTTGGTGTAAATCCCATAGAAGTGTCAATAGATTTCCCATCTTTTACAGCTGTTATTGATGCCCCATTTCCAATATGACAGATAATTAGATTAGGATTTTTGCCTAACATTTCTTTCATCTTTTCTGTTATAAACTTATGACTTAATCCATGAAAGCCATACTTTCTAACATCATACTTAACATACCATTCATAAGGTACAGGATAAAGATATGTTTTTTCTTTCATTGTTTGATGAAAAGCAGTATCAAAACAAGCTACTAATTTAGCATTAGGAATATTTTTCCTAAAAGCATATATTCCTTTTAGAGCAGCTGGATTATGAAGTGGTGCTAAATCACTTATCTCTTCAATTTCCATTAATACTCTATCGGTTATCTCTACTGATTTTGAGTATTTATTACCACCATGAACTACTCTATTTCCCACAGCTTCAATTTCATCTAGTGAAGATATTACTCTATTATTTATTAATTCATCTAATAAAATCTTAACTGCTTCATTATGATCTTTTAGTGGTACATCCTTGCTAATTTTTTCATCACCAATTCTAATACTATAGCAACTACCAAAAAGACCAATTCGCTCAAACATTCCTTTCATTAAAAGTTTCTCTTCTGGCATCTCGTATAAACGAAACTTTAAAGAACTACTCCCAGCGTTAACTGATAATAATTTCATTTTTTTGCATCTCCTTTCCCCTATTGTACCAAAACATATTTAAAAATTCCAACTATTTTTATTTTATGTGATAACCATTAGAGTTTAGTCCAATATTTTTTAAAGTTTTCACCTTATTTTCAACATTCATATCATCTATTTCTGGAATAGCTTCTTTTATTTTATAGGATGATGCATAAGCAATAACCATTTCTACCACATAATCATTATTTTTAAAGTCATCTGATAGTTTTCTAAAGGGCATAAATTCATTATCATCATATGTAGACCATAAATAGTTATCTTCATTCACATATAAAACACTATATAATTCTTTTTTATTCATTAATAGAAATAAATGTCTTTCAATATCTTCTTTTTCTTTTAAAAAATCAAAATTAGTATCTATAAACGATAGAATTGTTCTATCTTCTATATCATTATTTTTAAATACTTTAATTACTCCATCAAATTCTTCTAGCACTCTTTTCTGTATCATTTTTACTACTACCTCCTTGATACTCTTTATCCATTATAGTTGCTAATTTATTATGGTGATAATCAAATACATTGTAAATATAACTTTCTAGATTATCATTCATTTCTAAACCATTTCTTAAGGAAACTTCTTTTATTATTTCCTCTAAGTTCTCAGAATTAATAATACTAAATAGTGGTCTTACATACATAAGAGAACTACTACCTGTTTTTCTTATAAAGTCTCTAAATATTTCTATTGATGTGTCTTTTTTATCAGTTTTTATATTATCACTAGAAAGAGTAAAGCTTGGACTGGCTTTATAAATAGCATTATCTATACCTTGATAATCTCTAGAAAATCTAGCATTCATAAACTCATTTTTAAAATTAGCTACTCTTCTTTCCATAAAAGGATAACCAAGACCAAATGATGTACTATTATCAAATAACGGACTAGCTTTATATTTACCAGTTTCTGTTTTAACTACTCCCCAATTGTTAGGATGTCTATCAGCTTGTAAAGTAAAAATATCAAATAAAAACATCTTGGTATAACTATTAACTAAAGTAGTTAACTCTTCTTCACTAATATCTTTTCTAGTCGCTAATATATCCCAAACCTGTTCTAAATTATTTAATCTTTTAAATACAGAATTACTTTGTCTAAACGAATCGTAATTACGTATTTCCTTAGGTATTTCATAAAGATCAAATTTTTCTTTTAATATTTTTTCTAGGTCACCATCTCTTGTTTTCTGATTAAAAAAGTCTTGAAATATTTCACTACCAAGTATTAATGTCTCATCACTTTTTAACATTTGTTTAGAAAGTACTCCTTTTTTGTTACCAAATTGAGCAGCTCTATAAGATGCACATGGGATATTTAATCTCTTTGCAAATTCTTCAGATAGTAATTCACCCCAAACATTATATTCAAAATCTTTTAATGATTTAAATAAATAACTATCATTTTTATATTTTATCCAGCAAAGAGCATCTACTCCTTCTCCTTCTATTTCTATAAAAGGCATACTATATAATTCTTTTAAGTCTCCCTTAAAGGTATAATTATATTCATCTTTTAAAACTTTATCTATATCAATAAAGCCTTTATAGTCATCAAACATTTTAATCATCACCTACCATTTAAGTATACAAAAAATATCATAAAAAAGATAGGCTTTTTCAGCCTATCGACTAAGTTATCTATAATTACTTGTTAGTATAACTTCCGCTTACTTGATTAAGTCCGTTTTGAACTAAACGTCTTGTGATTTCACCACCAACTGATCCGTTGGCACGAGAAGTAGCATCTGGTCCTAAATTAACACCGAATTCATTAGCTATTTCGTATTTCATTTTATCGATTGCTTGTTTAGCACCAGGAACACGCATTTTCATTGAACTGTTGTTACTTGAGTTATTCATTGTTTCACCTCCTACATTAGTAGAATGTGAATTTTTTAAGATTTAATACATTTTTTTTAATGGTAATTTTTACCTAAAGAAATTCTTTTAAATTTTCTTCTTGTTCATTTTTAATTTTTAAAGTAAAAGTATCTTTTACAGTATCTATAAGAAGCTCTTGATAATCTATTTTTTCTTCTTGTTTAATGCATTCCTCTAAACTTGGATTAATTACTGGATGCTTTGGTACAAATACTGTACAGCAATCTTCATAAGGTAAAATACTAGTTTCATAAGTATCTATTTTTTTAGCTATATCTATTATTTCTAATTTATCAAAACAAGCGACTGGTCTAATAACTGGATAATTAGTTACATTATTAATAACATGCATACTGTGTAATGTCTGACTGGCTACTTGACCAATACTTTCTCCATTGATAATAGCATAAGCTTTATTTTTCTTAGCTAACATTTCCATAATACGATACATCATTCTTCGCATTATAGTAATAACATAGTCTTCTTTAACATTTTTATAAATTTCTTCTTGAATTTTAGTAAATGGTACAATATGTACTTTTACTTCAGTTTGATATTTAGCAAGTTTCTTAGCAAGTGTTAAAACTTTTTCTCTAGCTTCTAAACTAGTATGTGGTATTGCTTCAAAGTAAACAGCTTCTACTTTTATACCACGTTTCATAGCAAGGTATCCTGCTACTGGTGAATCTATTCCACCACTTAACATTAATAATCCTTTAGGTTGAGTTCCTATAGGATATCCACCAAGACCTTTAAAAGCATTATAATATAGCAGTGTTTTTTCTTTTAGTATTTCTATATTAATAAGTACTTCTGGATTATGGACATCTACTTTTATATTGTTTTTATTTTTTAAAACTATTCCGCCAAAATATGGTGCTAACTCTTCACTTGTTTCCCTAAATGATTTATCACTTCGTTTAACTTTTACTTTAAAAGTTTTAAAATTAACTTTAGAAACTGTCTCTATTAATAGTTTACTAATTGCTTCTTTATTTGATTCACAGGTATATATCATATGATAAGAATGTATTCCAAAAGTAGTATTTATGGCTTCTATTATTTCTTTTTCTACTAGAGAGTCATAACTTATATACATTCTAGCTAAATCCATAGTAATACTAGCATCATATTTTTTTATTTTAGCTTCTAGATTGTTTTTTAAAGTCTTAACAAAGAAATTTCTATTTCCTTTTTTAGTAGTTAATTCTCCATATTTAATTAATATCATTTTCTCCATTATAGTATCTCCTCCTTTAAAACTTTTATGAATGTATCTATTTCTTCTTTAGTATTATCTTTTGATAGACTAATTCTTAAAGAACTTTTACTTATATCCATATTATTAGTTAAGGCATAAAGTGTTTTTGAATAATCTTCTTTTGATGAACAAGCTGTTTTACTTGATATATATATATCAAAAAGTTCAAAAGTATGTAAAACTGTCTCTGGTTTCTTACCTATTATACTAAAGTTTAGAATATAAGGTGAGGAGTCTTTTGGTGAATTAATAACTACATCTAAGTTAGTTAGCTGGTCTCTTAAGTATTTATTAAGTTCTTTTACTTTTAAGTTGTTTTCATCTTCCTCTTCTAATATTAAGCGAAGAGCTTTAGCAAGTGAGGCGATTAAAGGTACAGATGGTGTACCAGCCCTGTAGATGGTTTGACTATCTCCTCCAGATATCAATGGTAAAAGATTAATATTTTCTTTTTTGATTAAGCAAGCAATACCTTTTATACCAAAAAACTTATGAGCACTAAAACTAAATAAGTCTACATTATCTAGGTTTACAGGTATTTTACCAACACTTTGAGTACCATCTACATGAAAAATTGTCTTAGGATATTTCTTTATAATTTTACCAATTTCCTCTATATCTTGAATAATACCTGTCTCACTATTAACATGATGAATAGTAACAAGGACTGGTTCTTCTTGTAAAAGGGCATTAAGATTATCTAGGTCTATATGTCCAAATTTATCAAGATTTACATATTTGACAGTTATATCTTCTCTTAATTGTTGTAAAGTCTCACTAATAGAAGCATGTTCTAACTCGGTAGTAATTACTAGTTTATTGCGATGTTTATAGTAATCTATTACTCCTTTTATAGCCATATTATTAGATTCACTAGAGCTAGATGTAAAAATAACCTCATCACTCTTTACACCCATAAGAGTTGCTACTTGACTTTCTGCCTCCCTCATTAGTTTTTTACTTTTTAGTCCTAGTTTATGTAGAGAATTAGGATTAGCAAAAAATTCTTCACTAACTCTATAAAATGTGTCAAGGACTTCTTTTCTAGTTTTAGTAGTTGCACTGTTATCAAAATAAATCATAGACTACCTCCTTTTTATAGCAAGCTTATTATAACAGATTTAGAACAAAACTGAAAGCAAGTTTTCAGCAGCCTTACCTCACGGTAAGGCTTTTCTGCTTCACCGAACTAAATTAGTTCTCCACAGACCAGTATCGGATGGTCGCCACCCTATTATTTTTCGCTGAATTTTATTTTAAGT
>CAKPPI010000042.1 GCA_934177545.1 uncultured Bacilli bacterium | reverse complement strand
CTAAAATAGATACTAATGTTAATGTTAGTTGTCTTTTGCCCATTTTAGTTAAAGCTATTTCTCTATAATCATTATTTGCCTTTACTTGTTCTTTAAAATCTTTATGCTTTTTACGATATTTGAATTCTGCCATTTAAATCACCTAACTTTCACTATCTAGCTATATTACTCTTCCAAAATATATGGATTATTTTTTTCCCCTATTCCTGATGTTATCCTAATTGTAGATTTCAAATAAACAACTGGTCTTATTTTTGATGGGCGATAGGCACTAGCATTTAATACATTAATTCCTTTATAATTTATACTAAATACGTTATCAAAATTTGACATTCTAGTAGACATTGTCCAATAATTCTCTGACAATAACCAATCATTATTTTTACAGTCACTAATATCTGCATCACTCCAATTATACATTGGTTTAGTCAAGCAAACTTTTTTATCAATATTTGTACTACCACTTGTTGCGTAACCATAATCACTTGGGTATACTAAGCCAACCTTACCTATCCATGAAACACTTCTATTCATGTCTGATGTTGTAGCTCTTTCAGTAGTGTAAAACAATTGTGGCGTTGTATCATCATAAGAGCTATTCCTTCCTAGATACCATTTGGCATCTCCTATCATATTTTTAGCTTTATCTGTCAAACCAGTTGAAGTAAAGTCACATGTTACTGTAGCATTACTTTGACCTGAATAACAATCTCCTTTTTGTCTATTCCAATATAAACTTCCACCAATAATTTCACTGTCATGTCCCTGATTTAATAAATAATTAATTCTAGCATCTACCCATTCATTTTTTCCATCGCCAATTTCTGCTCCAGTAGTTGTATTTTTGTTGTCCCAAGAATATTCTCCAATAGATTCATTTCTAATTATTTTTAATCTTTTCTCAACTTTTCCGGTTCCATCATCTACATCAAATACTCCTATTATTCTCCATAATTCATCATTAAACGAAACATAATTATTTGGATCTTTTCCAATATAACGATAATCAGTTAAGGCAGTTGTTTGGTCGGTGGTTTCATGTGAAAAAGTCCATACTTCCTTTTTTTGTTCATCTGTCGAACTATTATAATCTAAATCTTCTTTATTAGCTTTATCCATTATTAGTTTAGTGGCTAGAACTGGTGCCTTTTCTTGAATAGCATCTACTACTATTTTTCCATGATAGTGTTTCCCTAAAACTTCGTTAGTAGCATCATCTTTAATCCATACTTTTAAAGTAAAGGTTTTTGTCTCACCTGATTTTAAAGCTCCTGATATTAATAAATCAGTTGAACCACTTAATAACTTAGCAGCAGAATTATCAATACTATATTTTATAAAACCTTTATCTAGTTGTTTATCACTACAATTATCTTGAGTAATCATGTCTTTGTCATCTTGTAATGATACGGAGTAATTGGCTGTTAAACTTCCGGTGTTAGTAATAGTAAAAGTGTTACCAGTTTGGGAAAGTCCATCACTATCTGACATAGGTAGAGCTCCATCTAATCCAATAGTAGATGAACTACTACTAAAATCAATATTTAAAGTACCAGTCTTTACTACATTATATTCAGCAGACTTTGATGATACTGTAAACATAGCAAAAGTACTTCCTATTGAAATTAAAGTTACTGCTAAAATAGATACTAATGTTAATGTTAGTTGTCTTTTGCCCATTTTAGTTAAAGCTATTTCTCTATAATCATTATTTGTCTTTACTTTTTCTTTAAAATCTTTATGCTTTTTCCGATATTTGAATTCTGACAATATTATCACCTATCTTTTTTAGTTAGTTAAAGTATATCAACTTTTTATGAATTATTCTAGTCCATTTAAAACAAAAAAACAGTCATTTATTTAGACTGTTTCATCTCTTTCATCGCTTCTTTTCGTGAGAAACTTTGTTTTCCTCTCTTATCTAATCCTAAAGCTTTTACTAAAATAGTATCTCCAACGCTTACTACATCTTCACACTTATTGACACGTGCTGTATCTAATTGTGAGATGTGAACAAATCCTTCACAACCTGGCCATAATTCAATAACACAACCAAATTCTTCAACCTTTAGTACTTTAACAGAGTAAATCTTTCCTTGTTCAACTTCACGAGCAACATTTACAATCATCTCTTTAGTTTTATCAATAACATCTTTATCGGTATGATAAATAATTACTCGACCATCATCTTCTAAGTCAACTTTAACTGCTCCAATACTATTTACATCATTAACATTGCTTGCTTCACAAATAATCTTCGTAATCATTTCTCCACCTTTACCGATAACGTCTCTTATCTTATTAGGTGAGATATAAAATACCTCTGTTTTAGGTGCATATTTAGAAACTTCTTTTCTTGGTTCTTTAATAGTATCTGTTATAACACCTAGAATTTGATGTCTTGCTTTTTTAGCTTGAGCTAGGGCTTGTTTTAAAATATCTTTAGTAACACCTTTAATCTTGATATCCATTTGTAAAGCACAAATACCTTCTTCGGTTCCTGCTACTTTAAAATCCATATCTCCTAAATGGTCTTCCATACCAGCAATATCTGTTAAAATAATATAATCATCATCATGAGTGATTAATCCCATAGCAATACCAGCAACTGGTGCTTTAATAGGAACCCCGGCAGCCATTAAACTCATGCATCCTGCACAAATAGATGCTTGCGAACTACTTCCATTACTTTCTAGTATTTCTGATACTACTCTTATGGTATAAGGAAATTCTTCTTCACTAGGAATAACTTGTAATAAAGCCCTCTCACCAAGTGCTCCATGACCAATTTCACGTCTACCTGGTGCTCCATATCTTCCAGTCTCTCCAACTGAAAACTGAGGAAAGTTATAGTGTAACATAAATCTTTTTTCATCTTCTAAAGATAGACCATCTAAGATTTGATGTTCTCCTAAAGCTCCTAGAGTAGTTACTGATAAACTTTGTGTTTCTCCTCTAGTAAACAAGGCAGAACCATGTGTTCTTGGTAATAAATCAATAGATGCACTAAGTGGTCTTATTTCATCAAAACCTCTTCCATCACTTCTTAACTTTTCTTTAACTATTATCTTTCTAAATAAGTTATATTCTATATCACTAATTATTTTACTTACTTTATATAATAAGATATCAATATCTTCCGCCTCTTTATTTTCTTCCTTATATTTAGTTAAAATATTCTCTTTAATCTCATCTAATCTTTGATATCTTTCTTGTTTAGCTTTTATTCTTAAAGCTTCATCTATATCTTTAGAACAAAGACTTTCTACTTCACTTCTTAACTCATCTTCAATTTCTATTTTTTCATATTCCATTTCTTTAATATCATAATTACTTAAAATATCTAATTGGAATTTACAAAGTTTCTTTATCTCTTCATGAGCTAACATTAAAGCATCAAGCATAGTATCTTCATCTAACTCTTTACTACCAGCTTCTACCATTGTAATTGCATCAATTGTACCAGCTACTGTAAGGTCTAATTTACTATTTGCTAATTCTTCTTGAGTTGGATTAACTACAAACTGATCATTTATATAACCAATCTTTACCCCTGCTACTGGTCCTAAAAAAGGTGCACCTGTTAACATAGTAGCAAGACTTGATCCAAACATAGCAGCAAGTTCTGGTGAACAATCTTGATCTACTGATAAAACTGTATTAATGATTTGTACTTCATGTTTAAAATCTTCCTTAAATAAAGGACGTATTGGTCTATCAATCATTCTAGCAGCAAGGGTTGCCGCATCAGTTGGTCTTCCTTCTCTTTTAATAAAGCCACCAGGAATCTTTCCTACTGAATAAAGTTTTTCTTGATAGTTAACTGTTAATGGGAAAAAGTCACTTAATAAGTTAGCTGTTTTTCCTACTACTACTGCTGTAAGTATTACTGTATCATTATAACGAACTAAAACAGAACCAGTCGCTTGTTTAGCAAGTTCTCCTTGTTCTACTACAATCTTTCTACCATGAAAATCAAGTTCAAATACTTTTTTCATACATACCTCTTTTCTATCTATAGAAAAAGAAACACTAGTATTTAGTGTTACTTTCTAAGTCCTAATTTTTTAACAACTTCACGATACTTTGCTACATCAGTCTTAGCTAAATACTTAAGTAGACTACGACGTTGTCCAACTTTCATTAAAAGACCACGATTTGAATGATAATCATGTTTATGTTCTTTTAAATGAGCTGTTAACTTTTCTATTTCTTTTGTTAAAATAGCGATTTGTACTTCAGTTGAACCAGTATCTTTTTCATCTCTTGCAAATTCTTTGATGATTTGTTGTTTTTCAATCTTTGTTAAAGCCATTACTAACACTTCCTTTCTTTAATAAATCCACCATATTCTAATAAAAAGTAGTAGGAAGAACTGCTTAATATTGGAACAGGTAACTGTACATACTATACTATAGAAATAGCTTTTTGTCAAAAGAATATTGTCAATTTTTCAAAAGACTATCCTCATCTAATAGAAAGTCATATATTCCCATAATAACTATCCCTTGTTCGTTTTGATATTTAACAATATCATCTTTAACAATAATAATTTTTTTAAAGAAATCATTTACATTAGCTAATGGTCTTATTTCTTGGTTCTTTTTCTCTTCTGTATCTAGGTTTAATGATGACTGAACATAATACTTTTCACTCCCTTTATTAGCAATAAAATCTATTTCTAACTTAACAGTTGAAGAATTAGTTCTAACATCTACTACACCAACATCAACAGAAAAGCCGCGTCTTTTCAATTCAAGATATATTACATTTTCCATAATATGATTTTCTTCTATTTGTCTAAAATTCAAGAATGAGTTTCTTATTCCCATATCAGTAAAATAATATTTTTGGGGTGTTTCAATATATTTTTTTCCTTTTACATTATATCTCATAGCTTTTTCTATAATGAAACTATCTTCTAAATAAGATAAGTAATTATATATAGTCTTATTAGTCATTGTTGATTTTGAATCAAAGCTCTTAAAAGAATTAGCTAATTTTAAGGGATTAGTTAATGACCCTATTAAAGAAGAAATCATTTCTATAAGTTTTTTTAATTTTTCTTCATTTTGAATATCATTTCTTTCTATAACATCATTTATATAAACGTTATTTTTTTGAATATTTAAATAATCAACTTTTTCCTCGACCGTATTTTGTAACAAAACAAGTGGTAATCCTCCATAAGTAATATACTCCTTCCAAGCTTCACCCTTATCCCCATTATTATTAAATGAGTAAAACTCTTTAAAAGAAAGTGGATAAACTTTTATCTCATCTCCCCTTCCCCTAAATTCAGTTACAATATCACTTGATAAAAATTTTGAATTGCTTCCAGTAACATACACATCTAAGTTTTTTTTGCGTAGAAAACTATTTAGAACACTTTCAAAGTCTTCACACTTTTGAACCTCATCTATTATAACGTAATACATATCATCATCGACTACTTTATTCATAATATAGTTATATAATTCTTGAGGATTACGATATTTCTTATTCTCTATAGAATCAAGTTCCATTTTAATAATATGATCTTTTTTTATTCCATTGTTAATTAAATAGTCTTTAAATATAGGATCTAGTAAATAAGATTTACCACAACGTCTTATCCCCGTAACAATTTTAATTAAACCATTATGTCTTTTACTAATTAATTTTTTTAAATAATAATTTCTTTCAATTTCCATAGTATCCTCCATTACTAATTTTTTACACTTTTGTAACTTTTTAGTAATGATAAACTATTATTTAAAAAAAAACATTATCATTTTTATGATAACATTCTTATTTTAAAATTATTTCCCACAGCATTTCTTATACTTTTTGCCACTTCCACAAGTTGTAAGAACTCCCATATTTATAATACTTATAATATTTATAGTATTTTTGTTATTATAAATATTCCTCTATTGCAAACAAATTGCAAACAATGTTTGCATTCATTTACTGAAGTCATTATATTCTCTATATATAACAAATGCCAATGTGCGTTTTCTGTTTTTGCACATTTATTATACTATAAATATTTATTTTTATCAATGGAACTGTCGGATTATTCATATTTAATAATTTCTTCTATAATTTCATATTTTGTTATCTTATCAAAAACATCAGTTGCTAATCGTCTAGATTTTTCTGTACTTGAAATATAATAGTTTTCCGTTGTTTCTACATTTCTATGTCCAAGTATATCAGCAACATCCCTTATCTCAATTCCATTAGTTAATATCTTAGTTGCATAACTTCCTCTTAAATCATAGAATCTACATTTTTCGATTCCTAACTCATTATGAATGATTTTAAATGGATATCTTGTTAAATCAGTCCCTACATATAAACCATTTTCTTTTGTAAATACAAGATTGATTTTTTCTTTATATTTTTTTGTATTATCATTTATTACTATTCTTCTTTCTACCGCTTTACCATATTCATTTATAACATCTTCAATATGATAGTAATTATATTTTTTACCATATAACTTTTGATATAGTTGTTGTTTTTTCTGATAATTTTTTAATGCATTCAATAATGTTTCGCTAATATGAATTATTCTTTTTCCTGCGAAAGTTTTAGTTGACCATATAAACCATCTCCCCTTTTCATCTTTAGGTTTATCATAAACATTATGTTTGATTGATATTTTTCCATTTTCTAAATCAATATCTTCCTAAGTTAATGCAAATACCTCTCCAGTTCTCATTCCAGTATAACAAGATGTTAAAAATGCACAAGTAAATGTTTTATTATCCTTAAATCTATTTAAGATAGTGTCAATTTCTTCTTGTGAATATAAATGTTTAATATCTTCCTTTTCTTTATCCAATCTTGGAAGTCGTAATGTTATTGCTTGATTATATTTAAGAAATCCATATAAATCACAAGCATCACGAAAAGAACCTTTTACAACTTTCAATATACTTTTAAAATATGCTCTTGAAAAATCATATTCCTCGCACAATTCTGTTATAAAAGTATTTAATCTTACACTCGTTATTGTTGATAATCTATACTTACCTATATATGGTTTAATATACTTTTTAATTAAAGTTTTATAGGCTTGTATGGTGTTATATTTCAGATTAGTTTTACAATAGTTATTTAAAGAAGCAATTACTTTAAGAATACTTGAATTATGTAACAAATATAATTACACTCCAAATAAACTTGCT
>CAKPPI010000041.1 GCA_934177545.1 uncultured Bacilli bacterium | reverse complement strand
CTTACGTATTTATTGTACAATACTTTTCTTAAAATTAAAAGACTATTAACAAAAAATTATTTGTCAACAGTCTGAAGGATATTTCTATCCTATATTATTATCATTATTAATATAATAAGAGAGTTTATTTGGTAACTTTGAAACATTATATTCTCTATCAAGTGCCTTTTTCCAAGTCTTTTCCATTTCATATTTAAAGAATTATACTATTGATGATAAGTCATAATTTTAATATAATTACTGATAGATTTCACCTAAAACATCATCCCTTATACTCTTTGAATTATCACAATCACTATATTCTCTAGTTATTTCAGAGCATTTAAAATATATTCCTTATTTTCATATTATTTATCAAAATAAATGTACCATGCTGTAAACTCATGACCGCCATACTTTAAAGTACCATTATCTTTCCAACTATATTTTATTCCATTTTTTACAATATCATCACCACCAGTTAGAAAACTAATGCCTAAATCGTGAGCCATTTCTGCTGCTTCATCATAATCCAATTTTTTATCAATGGTCATAAAAGCAGCAGTCATCATTTTTTCATATTGATATCCTTTTGCATCCATTGAAATAAGTCCAACTACTGCCTTATCTCCAACCTGATAGAATCCAACTGGATAACTACCAACATATACAATTTTGTCACTTGAATTAATTTTTATATCTGATAATTCATTATTTGATGCAATAACCTTTTCGATTTTTTCATAAAATGTTGCCTCATCAATTTTCTCAACTTTATTACCACAACCTGTTAAATCAATAATTAAAACGCCTATCAATAACATAAATAATATTCTCTTTTTCATTTGTCCTCCTATAAGATCCAATTATTTTTATACAAAACTTTATAAGTTAAGTATTTCTTTTTTCCTTTTTTCATATTCTTCCTGACTAATAGCACCATCATCTAATAGTTCTTTATATTTTTTTAATTCATCTGCGGCATTATTAATATTAATGTTATCTGGTGATATTTGCTTAGGCAATTTGTTTAGATATAATATTACCGAAATACCACTAACTGCTATCAATATAATAATAATTATATAAAACATCCAATATAAGTCTAGACTTGTATAAGCAGAATACTGATCTCCATTATAAGCGTTAGATGAGATTGAAACAATTGTAGTTATTATAAACATTACTAGTGTGGCAATTGGAATGAGTTTTATATATTTTTCATATTTGAGTTTTTTATCACAATATATTAGAATATAACTTACAATACTGATGATAAGTAAAAATAAAGTGATTATAGCCAAAAAAGGTTGATCTTCAAAAAAATTAACTCCCCAGCTTTTTCCAACTTTCCACGAACCCCAACCAGTCCATTTATTAAATGTGTATAAATAAACACAGGGCATAAATAACAAAGCACAAGTTATTATTTGTAATATAAATGAAATTAACAATAATTTCTTCTTCATTTTTATTTTACTCCTTTATTCGAATTGTTCTTAGGGTGCAAACACATAGGTGTCTTTTAATTTTTAATACTACTATTTTGTTTATTTTTATTTACTATTGGATGCCTTGCATCTACAGGTATTCTCCACTGACCACCAACTTTTTTTGGTTTAGCAGTAAAAATAATTTTATCTTCTCTACACCATTTCGAAATAGTATTAACAGTTACTCCCCATTTTTCTGCAGCTTCTTTTGTACTCATATACTTCATAATTATCGCCTCCTTCCACAAAATTAACGTATAACATATAATTTTACGATATTAATTAGCCATAAATTCGACTAAATGTTCTATTGATGACTTCTTTAAGTCATAAGATGGATGAACATATAATTTAAGAGTTGTTTCTACTTGTGAGTGTCCTAATATTTCTGATAAAGTTTTAATGTCCATTTTTGACTCTATACATCTTGTTGAAAAAGAATGGCGAAGTGTGTGAAATTTATTTTGCTTAATACCTACTTTAGTTAATATTCTTTTGTAAAATGACTCTAATAATCTAGGATCATATAATTTATTGCTATTAGATAAAATATAATAATTATCATTTTTCTTAAATTGCTTTAAAAGTTCAACAAGAAAATCTGGTATAGGTACTATTCTATTTGATGTTTCACTTTTAGGTGTACTAATTATAAGCTTTGTTTTACTATTACCATCATCATTTTTAATTCTTTCTATTGTTTTATTTACGTTTAAAGATTTATTACTAAAATCAATATCTTTCCATTTTAATCCACATACTTCACCTAATCTCACCCCTGTATATAAGCATAATAAAATACTTAATTTTCTTATATTAATTTTATTTTTTAGTACATTCTCTAATCTGTTCTGTTCTTCTTTAGATAATACAAATATAGTTTTATTAGGCATTTTAAACTTAATATTAGATAAATTTATATAGTTACAATACTTATTGCTATAAGCATACTTAATACTAGATTTAACGATATAAAAAAGTATTTTTTTAGTAGATATAGAAATATCTTTTAAATTGCTAAATAGATTTTCTATATTTTCATATTTTAATTTATTAATATTTATCTTGCCAACAGAGTTAATCAAATATTTATTTATAATTCTCTCATAAGTTAATTTAGACTGAATTTTAATATCTGTTTTATTATTTAACCATAATTTTAATATTTCATTATATGTTATATTTTTTATCATTTTACCACCTCCAATTTATATATTTTAGTAAAAAACTAATGAATTTTTTTGTCAAAATTTTATTCAAAAAAAATAAGATTTATGGTAGACTTATTTTAGATAAGAAATTAACTTATAATTATATGTTATACGTTAATTTTAAAAGGAATATGGCATTTTCGCATATTCCTTTTATTATGGTTTTCTGACATTTAGTATTACATTACTGTAAATCTTATAAATTTATATCAAAATCATCTTTATTGTTATCATATTCTTCTTCATTTAGATTAGAAACACGATTTATTTCTTCTAATAATTCTAAAACTTCTTTTTGAACATTTTCTTGATTAGTTCCATCCTCATTTTTACCTATTACATAATCGTGTTCTTTGTATTCTCCTGCTCGTTCTTTATTAATTTCATATCTTCTCTCATCATAAGTACCTTTTGTTAGTGTCTTATGAATTTTTTTAAGTTCTTCACTTAAAGGTACTTTATCAATTACTTTAGGTATTACATAATAATAGTATTTTTTTGATTTTCAATTTCATACAATATTCTTAAATTTCCAGTAAAGTTTATTACCTTTCCATTTACAAATATTTCTCTAGTATCATAATAGGTAATTTTCTTATTTTCGATAGTTCCAGAATTGTAAGCGAACAAAATACTAAAGTTATCCAAAATATTATTAGCCTTTTCTACCGTGTTTATTTCTTTACCTCCCCAGTACTTTATAACTTTAGAATATTTATACTTTGGTAATACCATAATATCAGTTTATTAATGGGGTATTATATCATACTTTCATCTCTAACAAGATTAACGAAAAAAAGAAAAGGATATTTCTATCCTAGACTTGTTCAATATATTCTAATAATTTTAAGAATAGATTTATATATTCTTTTGATAAAGAATCACGTTTTAACTTCCTAATAGCAATTCTTTTTTTCTTTATTGGTAAATCAGAGAAGATTATATCTGCTATTTTTTCTTTTAAATAAGTTTCTATTTGTAAGTCCATTAAGATACTATTGATATCTTCATTTATTAAACGGACAGCATCTATTTCAATATCTTTACCACGACACATTATAGTTAATTGACCAATAGTATTAACTTTTCTTACTTCTACTACAAAGTCATTATCTTCAATGTATTGGGAAGCGATTGGTATTTCTCTTTCATTGTAGTAAGCTTTAACATCTTCTGCTTGCTTAGTATTTCTAAATCTAAAACGATAATTTCTCTTTTGTGGTACTACTCCACTTTTACCTTCTACTGATCTAACAATAACAGTATAATTATTTTTTAAGTAGTTGTAATCTATATCCGTTTTCAAGAATAGTCCTTCTTTATATAATGAGGTTAGTCCATCATCTTCATATAAAGTATAGACGTTAGAAGTTCCTGGGAAGATATGAATTTCAAGATCAAGTGGCAAACCAATATTATTTCTATCACTCCTATTAGATAGAGGTATAATTGCTCCACTCTTAGCGAATACTGGATAATCTTCTTCACGGAAGAAAGATACATACTTTTTAGCACCTGGGAATTTCTTTCCTGTCTTAAAGTCATACCAAATACCTTCAGGAATATAAAACTCATGAATAGTACGGTTCATAGTAACTTCTTTCTTTTTAAGAATAGGACATACTAATAATTCCTTTCCAAAGAAATACTGATACTTATATTTATTATCATCTATTACCCAAGGATACTGGTAATAGAACGGTTCTACAAGACATTTACCATCTTTATAATAGTGATAACATTCTGTATACAGATATGGTATTAAACGATGTCTTAATCTTAAATAATCATTAGCAATAGTTTCTGTCTTTATATCCCAACGCCATGGTTCTCTTTTATAGTAAACTCCTCTTGCTGCATGAAATCTTAATATGGGACTAAAACATCCTAGTTCTACATAACGAAGATATAATTCACTTTCTTCTATACCTCCATGGTTACCACCGACATCATGACTCCAGAAAGATACACCTATATTACTAGCACTTAAAGTACTAGCTGATATTTCTCTTAAACCATCCCAAGATATTTCACTACTACCAGCATATAAAACTGGATATCTATGCGGAGCATATAAACCATTTCTTGATAACATTAAACTACGCTTAGCTGGATTTCTTCCTGAATCTAAATAATTATAATGATTATATGCTAATAATTTTAAAGCTTGATTATCGCCTTTATAGTCATGGAAAAAGAAATCTACTCCCATACTCTCTAGCGGATGAAGAAATAATTTAAAGTAAACATCTAATAGTTTTGGATTCAATGGATCAAATACTATTATCTTATTGTCTTTTATATCAAGATATTGACAAGCTTGCTGATAATAAGCTTCATGTGGATAAATTCCTTCGGCTGGATCTATTTCCAAGCCAACTCTAACATTGTGTTCATGTAAAGTATCAATAAATTTCTTAGGATTAGGAAATAAATTAGCATTAAAAGTAAAACCAGTATGAAGATCTTTATTATCACCGACATCCCGATAATGCCAGTCTTTATCTAAAAGAAAGATAGCAAGTGGCACTTTTCTTCTTTCAAAATGACTAATAGTATCCATAACTTTATCAGGATCATATGTAGTATTTCTACTCCACCAGTTACCTAAAGCGTATCTTGGAATAAGTGAAGGCTTACCTGTTAATTTAAAATAATCACTAAGTGCTAAAGAAAAGTCTTTATTATACATAAATACATATATATCAATACTACCAGCTTCTCTTTGTTCAAAGGTTCCATCCTCTAAAAACAATAAACTATTAGAGTCATCAATAGAAGCAAATCCTTCTAGGGAATAAAGTCCTCTTTTTAAATTACTTGGAATAGTAACATCTTCACTTATCATATTGCCATTCATATTTCTAACTTCAGGGTGTCCATAATACCAATCTCTATTTTCATTTTCATTTTTACTACTAAGAAGTGTTATCTTTAAGTTTTTCATAGGATCTACTTTACTACCAGTAAAAGGCATTTCTTTAACATAAGTAAGTCTAAAGTACTTAGTAGTAATTTCTAAGAATTTATTATCTTGTTTTACCTGATAATTAGGATAAGTAAAAGAACGATATAAAGCAAACTGACTAGGCTTATCCACAAAATGACCATTTACATTATATTCAAGCCTAATAAGTCTTTCACTAAGGATAGTAAAACGATACTTATCACCTTTAACAATACATTTTTCATCACTTTTAGATTTAGTTAAATCCATTCTAAATTGTTTACCTAGTGGATACATTTATATCATCCTTTCTATTCTTTATTTTATAATATCACAAATTAGTCTTGTTGTAAAAACATAACATAGTATTCATCATAAGTTATATTATTTTTCTTTATATAACTAGCTATTTTAGTACCAACATAGCGATAATGCCATGGTTCACATTTATATAAGGTTACATCTTCTTTAGATTTCGGATAACGTAAGATAAATCCATACTTATAAGCATTTTCCATCATCCAAGTATATTCTTCACTATCAATAAAGACAGTAGTATTTTTACTAGCTACATCTATAGACATTCCTGTTTGATGTTCAGAGTACCCTGCTTTAGCAATATTTTTTTCTACATAACTATCACCATAAGCATTTTGATAGTAAGAGACAGTCTCTTCTTGATCAGCATAGCTTCTATATCCTGAGTTTACTACTATATCTTTACCATCTTCTTTAGCTGCTTCTCTCATCTTATGAAAAGCATTTACCACTTCTTTATTAGCTCTTATCTTACTAGTACCTTTTACATCATCGCTTTGAAAGTTTATTAAATCTTTTGGTACATATTTACTGCTTAACTGATGATGCTTATTAACTAAAACATTAGGAGAAAACTTATCAATCACTTCTACATCTTGGTACTCATCTTTATCAAAGTCAAGTTCAACATTTAAAACAGTAATATCTGCAGTATCATTTTCCTTATTTTGATAAGCTACATATCTATCATATTTAGATAGGTGTGAATAATCTACGGAAAAGAATTCATCTAGATATTTGACTTTACCTCTTTTAGCAAATTCCTTTACTTCACTATTATTACCTCTTGCTAAAATTAATGATATTTGACTATCTGTATATCCTTTTGTTATTAATTTATTAATACTTGAAATTATATCTTCTAATGGTTGATACTTTATATTTTCATAATGGTCAAAATTTTCTTCTTTATAACTACTACTTTCAAAAGCGGCATTTAAAGTCTTATTTTTTCCTATCTCTTTAACTTTATTCCATTTTAGTTTTCTAACTATTACACTTGATGCCTTCTTACTATAACCAATTTTTTGTAAAGTATGTTTTTTAGTAGAAATAAAAATTAATAAGTATAGTAATACTACTATGACAATTGAAACATACTTAACAATATTTTCTGCTTCCTTTTTTAATTTTAATTTCTTTACTTTCACTACTACCACCTACTCTTGTAATAATTATACCAAAGAAGAAAAAAAATCAGCAATAATATTTGCTAATTTTCAGACTGTTGACAAATAGGTAGAAATTTTACTTATTTGTCTTTTTATTTTGTAAAAATAATAAAAATTTCCAA
>CAKPPI010000040.1 GCA_934177545.1 uncultured Bacilli bacterium | reverse complement strand
TCGGATTGTATGTTGGTAATGAATTCACATGAAGATAATGTTGATACAGCTAAGACTAATATTAAGGCAAAAGGTACTCCGGATTTTAGTAAGATAGCAACTGCTGATGAAGGATTATATACGGCAGAAGATGATGAAGGAGAAAGTTACTATTATAGAGGAGCAGTAAAAAATAATTATGTATCATTTGCCGGATTCATCTGGAGAATCATTCGTCGTAACGGTGATGGTTCTATCAGAATGATCTATTCTGGTAAAAGTACATCAGATACAGGTGATGACACAATGATAGGTATTTCACAATTTAATGATAAATATTCAGATACAACTTATGTGGGCTATAAATATAATGAAGACTTTTCTCTACATGAAGATAATGTAACTACTGGTTATACTCGGTTTACAAGTACAAAAAAATATAATTTTAGTACCGGATATGCATTTGATGAAACAACTAAAAAGTTTAGTTTAACAGGAGATATCAAACAATTAACATGGAATGATAATCATGATGAGATAGTAAATAACGGGTTATACAGCTGTTTAGAAAATAACTGTATCATAATTTACAAAGTAACAGGATATGGTGATTCAGCTCATATGATAGTACAACCAATATCCTATAGTTCAAATAGTTTATTATCAGCACAAACAAATACTACTAATTCAACAATGAAAACTACACTTGATAATTGGTATAAAACAAATCTAACAAGTTATACTTCAAAATTAGCCGATGAAACATTTTGTAATGATAGAAGTATAACAAGTGGGACAGGTTATTTAACTTCATCAAATACGATATATGGAGCATACTCTAGATTACAAAATAATAAAAATCCTAATTTAAAATGTAGCCAGAATAATGATAAATTTAAAATATCAAATGAAAATGCAAAACTAGATTATCCAGTAGGATTAATTACAGCAGATGAGGTGGCTATGGCCGGTGGAGAAGGGTATTATAATGACACTAGTTCACCTAATAAATATTATTATTTATGGACTGGAAGATATTTTTGGACTATTACACCATCCCATTTTACTTCATATTATTCAATTCCATTTTTATGGATTGTATTGTCAGATGGCAGTTTATATCCATGGACTTATCTTGATGGTATTTATGGTGTTAGACCTGTTATTAGTCTAAAATCCGACATCAAAGTAACAAAAGGAGATGGTTCTTCTTTAAATCCATATACAATTCAAGACAATTAACAAAAAAGATAGTCAAAATTATTCATTGACTATCTTTAATATAATATTTAAAACTTTTTAATTAGTAATATGGCACCTGTAATAGTAAGTACACCTAGAACTGTAAATACAAGATTATCTGAGTTACTAGTGTTAGGAACTTCTATAACCATCTCACATTGCTCCTTATATGTATTGGCATCAGTCTCATTGCCATCTTCGTCAAAATATTTGTCACCAACTTTTTCACAAGTATGAGTTTTACATTGAAGGTTATATTCATCTTCAGTTATTTCATTACCATCTTTATCGAAAAATTTATTATCCACAACATCACATGAGTGAGTCTTACACTGTAAGTTGTAATCACTTTCAGATACTTCACTACCATCCTTACCAAAGAATTTATCATCAACCTTTTCACAAGTATGAGTCTTACATTGAAGATTGTATTCCTTTTCAGTAGTTACCTTACCATCTTTATCAAAGTAAGTGTCATCAACCTTTTCACAAGTATGAGTTTTACATTGAAGATTGTATTCCTTTTCAGTAGTTACTTTACCATCTTTATCAAAGTAAGTGTCATCAACCTTTTCACAAGTATGAGTTTTACATTGAAGATTGTATTCTTTTTCAGTAGTTACCTTACCATCTTTACCGAAGTAGGTATCATCAACCTTTTCACAAGTATGAGTTTTACATTGAAGATTGTATTCCTTTTCAGTAGTTACTTTACCATCTTTACCGAAGTAGGTATCATCAACCTTTTCACAAGTATGAGTCTTACATTGAAGATTATATTCTTTTTCAGTAGTTACTTTACCATCTTTACCGAAGTAGGTATTGCCAACCTTTTCGCAAGTATGAGTTTTACATTGAAGGTTGTAACCATTTTCATCAGTCACTTTACCATCTTTACCAAAGTAAGTATTACCAACTTTTTCACAAGTGTGTTTTTCACATTGAATTGAATAATTAGTTTTATCAGTTACATTACCATTCTTATCATAGTATTTACCATATTTATATTCACATTTATGAACAACAGGAGTTACATTTCCACTTGCTGTTATATTAACTGTTTTAGGTGTCTTGACTAGGACGACTAAGTCTTGCCATTTACCTCCAGAGTATCTTTGATAAGCTAATTTATTACCAGTTCCCTTAACAGTCACTTTAATATTGGTAGTAGAAGAAATACTACTCTTTGGTATTTTTACACTAAATTTACTACCATTTCCTAAAGATAGAGATGAACCACTATTACTAGAGGAAACAAGTACAGCACCTTTGGCACCAGAAACAGTTGCTACTATGTTACTCATTTTATTATGAGTAACAGTAATAGAATTTGAAACATAGTAATTACCGTCGCTTGATTCACTAAATTTTAAACTAGAACTAGATAGTTTCATAGTTGGATTAACTGAATACTTAGAATTCTTCTTAGCAGTATTAGCTAATTTATTAACTTTGCTAATAATACTAGAATTCTTATTATAAGCAGCTGGAATAAAGTTATTATTTACTTTCCAAATAGCAAGCTGAGTAATTAAACGATCATTTCTAGAACTTCTTGCATTGCTAAGTAAATATAACACTGAACCAGAGTTGACTGTTTTACTATAAGATAAACTAGTTCCTTTTGGTCCACCAGTTTTACTTGGTGTAATACAATAAGCAACTCCCTTATTAGTTGTGAAGTATGCTTCATTTCTATGTGTACCATCACTAAAATTAGTTCTTGTGTAACTTTTATTAGTGATTACCATTTTACTTACAGCATAAACGTTTGTAGTACAAAATACTACTGCCATAATAATAAAAATAAAATAAAACTTAAAACTTTTTTTCATAATATATATCCCCCTCATTTAGTTTCATATTATACTAGAAAAATCAAAAAAAGTCAAGACTAATAGTCTTTTTTTTGGTATACTAAGTATGAAGACGAAAGGGGAATCTTTATGAATGAGGAAATAAGAAAAAGCAAAATAAGTATTTTAAAAAGTTATGGTGAAAATTTTACTGAGAAAGAATATATTACTAATCCTGCTATTGGTAGGGAAGAAGAGATTAAGCAGTTAGCCCTTATTCTTTTAACACCAGAGAAATCAGCTATTTTAATTGGTAAACCTGGCGTTGGTAAAACTGCTATCGTTGAAGGATTTGCTTATCGTATTCAAATAGGTAATGTACCAGATGCCCTAAAGACTTATCAAGTTATAAAGGTAAATACGTCAGCCTTACTTGGAATGGACCCAGATACTGGTGAGAGCAAAATCCAAATACTTCTAGATGAACTAAAAAACTATCATAACTTAATCCTTTTTATAGATGAAATTCATACTCTTATGGGAACTAAAGGAGAAGCACTTGACTTTGCTAATATGTTTAAACCAGGACTAGATAGAGGAGATATAAAAGTAATAGGAGCAACAACTACTGAAGAATATGAACAATATATCTTAAGAGATAAAGCCTTTGTTAGACGTTTTCAAAGAGTAGAAGTAAAAGAACCAACAAGAGAAGAGACAATTGCTATTTGTATGGGAACTCTACCTAAAATAGAAAAGAAAACAGGAGCAACTCTAATGTATGATCCTTATGTTAAAGAAAAGATAATGGCTTTTTTAACAGACCTTACTAGTGAGTATAGAAGAGTTTATGAAACAGGAGCAAGATATCCAGATGTAACCTTAGCTATTCTTCAACAAGCATTTTCTTTTGCTCTTTATAATAACCGAAAAGATGTAAATATCTTTGACGTAAAAAAAGCTATATTAAATACTAAAAACGTCTATTCTGATGTTATAAAAAAAGAAATACCTAGATTTGAAAAAGAATTTAAACAAGAAATAGAAGATGGTATAGATAGAGGACTTGATAATGCTTAATAAAACAATATATTATCTTAGAATAGTTTCCTTTATATTATATTTAGTAGTAACTATTTATCTACTACCCATTATTATAAAGAGTGGTAAGACAGGAATATTCTTCTTAGTAACTTTGTTCTTATTTGTTGCTATAACTTTGTTTTCTATGTTTTCTAAAAAAGAAATATATATTAAGACTAAGAGTTATAATTTAATAATAATAGCTTTAGCTATCTACTTAGGTGTTGTTTGCTATAGAACTATCTTTGATAGTAGATTAGCTTTAAAAGAGTTATATACAATAAGTTTAGATTACTGTAGGATGAATTTTATATTGATTGGATTAGTAATGATAGGAATAACTTTAAATACAGTAGTATTATACTTGATGGATGAAGGTGATAATTTATGAAAAAACTAGTACTTATTGGTGGAGGAGATGTTGGTAGAGGTAATACCTCTTATGAGACTGATGTAATTGATAAAAAAATAGTAGAACTTACTGATAAAGCTAATCCTAATTTTTTATTTATAGGACTAGCTAGTTCTTTTTCTGATTCTTATTATGATACAATGAAAAAGATTTATAAAGACTTAGGATGTACTTGTGCCTATCTAAAGAAGAAAAATATCTTGAATAATAGAGATATAGTAGAAAAGAAAATAACTGATGCTGATATTATCTATTTTTGTGGAGGAGATACTATCAAATTAGTAAATGATTTAAAAGAATATGATTTAGTATCTTTATTAAAGAATGCATATGATAGTGGTACTGTTCTTGCAGGAATGTCAGCAGGTGCTATAATGCTTTCTAAAGAAGGGTATTCTGATTCCTTAATGTTAAGAGATGAAGCTGATAAATATACATTTATAGAGGGATTAAACTTTATAGATATAGTAATTTGTCCCCATTATAATGATATTTCTAAAAAGAAAGAGTTAAAAGAAGATTTAGTTAATACTGATAAGAAAGTTTATGTTTTAGATAATTGTACTGCCTTAATAAGTATAGATAATGATATCAGTTTTATTAGTAGTATGAATAATTCTAATGCTTATCTTGTCTATTATAGTAAAGATGGTTATAAAGAGGATATTCTTCTTGTTAATTAACCATTTTTTTGTTAATATAAGCATATAGGGTAAGGAAATTATCTTAAATAGAAAGAAGGAGTGAAAGAAAAAATGGATAAGAAGAGGCAATTACTATTAACAATAGGACTTGTCTTAGTACTAGTTCTAATGATAGTAGGAATCAGTTATGCAGCTTTTAAGTTCACAGGAGCTGGTAAGAAGGAAAACTCTATTACAACAGGTGTTATTACTATGAAGTATACAGAGTCTAGTAATACAATCAGTATGAATAAAGCCTTGCCAACTACTGATGCAACAGGAAAGAAAAGACTAACAGCAGGTGAATACTTTGATTTTACCCTAGAAGGTACAATTAAAGGATCAGAAAACATCAACTGGGAGATAGCAGCAGAAGATGTAACAACAGCATCTAGAAAGATAGATGGTAAATATATAAAACTATATTTAACAAGTCTAGATGATAACAATAATGAAACTGAGGTAATGGCACCAACTGTATATACAGCTGAATCAACAGAAAATACATATACTGGACGTCCTGTTAATATGATGAGTCTAGCTAAAGGAACAACCTCTACAAGTTTCTCTACCAAATACCGTCTTAGAATGTATGTAGATGAGTCATATAATCCCCAAGGAGATGGAGGAGACTTAGCATTTAGTGTAAAGATAAATGCTTATGGTAAGACAGGAGATAAGATGTCAACTGGTACTTTAGCCACTAAACTAATAATGGATAAAGCAAATGCAGAAGACTTAGATTATAATAATGCAACAGATGCTCAAAAGAAAGAGATGTGGACATTCACGCATGAAGCAACAGAGCAAACAACAGCTCTAACAGATTATCGCTATATAGGAGCAAATCCTAATAACTATGTAAAATTTAATGATGAGTTATGGCGAATAATCGGAGTCTTTGATACCGATGATGGAACTGGAAAAGTAGAAAAAAGACTAAAGATAATTAGAAATGAATCAATAGGAGATTATTCTTGGGATAATAAAAATACTACAACAAGAGCAGAAAATAAATATGGGAAGAATGAATGGACAGATGCAAGACTAAATTATTTATTAAACCCAGGACATGAAAGTGAAACTGCAGGAGGAAGCCTATACTGGAATAGAGGAGCAGGAAACTGTTATAAAGGACAAAATAATGCAACAACAGCATGTGATTTTACAACAACAGGATTAACCGAGAAAGCCAAAGCAATGATAGGAAATGCCAAGTGGTACCTAGGAGGAGCAGCAAATTTTGATAACTCATCAAATGGACTAGCATCACACTTTTATAAATACGAAAGAGGAACAGGAGTATATAGTGGAAGAAGTACAACTTGGACAGGGAAAGTAGGATTAATGTATCCAAGTGATTATGGCTATGCGACAAGTGGAGGAACAACAACGAATAGAGCTAGTTGTTTAGCAAAAGAACTGTATAAATGGTATGATAGTTCAGTAAGTGATTGTAAAAATAACGATTGGATGTATAACTCAAGCTTATGGCAATGGGCAATTAGCCCGCGTGACGATTATTCTTATGCTATTTTCTATGTTCGTCCTACTGGCTTTGTCAGCAGCGATTATGCTTTTTATCCTCACGCGGCTCGGCCAGTCGTACATCTAAAATCCACAATTAAGGTGATAACAGGATTAGGAACGAAAGAATCACCATACATATTGGAATAGAAAAGGGAGGTAGTAGACCCACCCCTGTGATGGGCGACGTCTAGTCGGGGCGAACGAAAAAAACTGGTTGAAAAGAAAGATGAAAAACATATAAATGTCAATAGAGAAGGTCATAAGCTGTGTGTTATGACTTTTTTCTATTTATCCCGTATCTTTTTTCTTGCTTAATCCTTTATTTTTAATTGATTATTTAGTATAATGGTGGCAGATGGTGGTGATTACATGGAGTTTAATTATAATGATAAGACTTACGATATAATAGTACTTAAGAAAAGAACCACTAAGAATTTGTATATTAAAGTTAAGGAAGATTTAAAAATATACATTACTTGTAATATATTAACTAGTGATAAAGAGATTAAAAGAATAATTGATAGTAATAAAAAAAGTATTGAAAGAATGATAGATAGAACTACTAGGATAGAAGAGAAAAAGAAAGACTTTTATTATTTGGGAAAGAAGTACGATATAGTATACACTAATATAGATGAGGTAAGACTAGGAGATAACAAAGTCTTTTTAAGTAGGAATATAGATATAGATAAATGGTTAAAGAAAGAAGCTTTGAGAATATTTAGTGAACACTTAAGTAACTGTTATCAAAACTTTACAAGAAGTATACCGGAACCAAGTTTACGTATTAGAAAGATGAAAACTAGATGGGGTGTTTGTAATACTAAGACG
>CAKPPI010000039.1 GCA_934177545.1 uncultured Bacilli bacterium | reverse complement strand
TATACACATGATAATGTTACTTTAATAAGAATAAATGATAAATATAATGATATGGCTTATGAATTAAAGAATAAAGCTATATGTATTAAAGATGATTGTGCAAATGCTATTACAAATATTTTAAAATAATAATCAAATTACAATTTATTGAGTAAATCAGAATAATTTTATCTTTTTATGTTAAAATACTAAAAAAGACAACTCTAAGTCACATAGACCTAGAATTGTCTTTTTCTTTTGGGATATCTTTTATCAAAATGAGTCTATAAATAAATTTGTGTAAATAAAAATGTATTAGATAATATAGAAAATACTTCTAGATAAATTTATACTAACGTCATTATTATATAACTGATTATCAGTGAACTTCCAAGCTAACTACGGGAGGTTAAACACAAAAAAACCAATTCATTACTGAATCAGTTGTTATTTTAAATGGAGCGGATGAGGAGAATCGAACTCCCGTAGTTAGCTTGGAAGGCTAAGGTTCTGCCATTAAACTACATCCGCAAGATAAGTACCGCCTTCCTTTTTTTTCAGAAGACAATATTAATTATACAGAAATATTTTACAATGTCAATATTTATTTGAAAAAAAATTAAATTTCTAGAGATTATTGGAAAAGATAATGAAGATCTTTCTTTTTAGTAGCTCCACCACAAAGTTTATTTATTGAAATATGATAAGTAGTTGCTAACTCAATAAGTTTTTCAGTAGGTATTCTTATTTGCCCATCTTCATAATAAGAGTAACTTGATTGATATACACCTAAAGTATTGGCAAATTCCTTTTGCGTTTTTCTTAAATGTAACCTAGTTTTCTTTAAGTTAGTTGCAATAAAATTATAATCAATATCTTTTTCATATTTCATAGGAGATTTATCATAACTTAATCCTAATAGGTATTCAATATTTGTTTTATATATTTCAGCAACTATTGCTAATTTTTCTATTGGAAAATTAGTGTCACCTAGTTCCCACATAGCATATGTAGAACGTTTTACGCCTAGTTTTATAGCTACTTCATTTTGTGTTAAATCATTATCTTCTCTTAAATCTCTAATTCTTTGATAATGCATCTCTACCACCTTGTTAATATTTTAGTATAGATTGGAAAAAACTGGTGTTTTTGTCAAAATAACTGATATTATTATTTTTTTTAGGAAAAAAATGAACTGAGTGTTTATCATAATTGTAGGAGGTGATAGAATAAAAAAAATATTATTTATAAAACAAGAAAGTCAGTCAGATTGTGGTATAGCTTGTCTTAAATGTATACTATCTTACTATAATATTTATCCAACAAGTGAATATTTAAAAGATATATCATTATATGATGGAACTGGTGTAACTTTATTTGGGCTAAAAAAAGTATTTGAATTGTTAGGATTTAAATGCGAAGCATTAGAAGGAAATATAAGTTTAGAAAATAACTATATTCTTCCTTGTATTGCTCATTTAGCAATAGATAAAAATACAAATAAGTATCATTACGTAGTAATCTACAAAATTAGTGCTAATAAGTTATATATAATGGATCCTGCCAAAGGAAAATATAACTTAACTAGTGAAGAATTTGTTAGTAAAAGTACTAACTATTATCTTTTTGTGAAACCCACTGCTTTTTTAAAGAAAATAGAAAAATATAGGGTAGTAACAAGTATCTTAAATGATCAAGTAAAGACTAAAAAAGTTTATTTTGCTTTCTTTCTAACTATTTCTTTAATTAGTCTTATATTAGAGTTTGCTACCTTTTTTCAACTAAAAATATTTCTAAACTATGCACTAATACCAGAAAATTTACAGAATATGTATACTTTAATAATTCCTTTTGTTTTAATCTCCTTTCTTAAAATAATTGCAGATTATTTATTGTTTAATTATCAATTAATATTAAAATTATCTATTTCTAAAGCTTTGGCCAATAAAGCAATAAGCAAATTTCTATCACTTCCAATAACTAGTTTAAAACGAACAGAAAATGAAAAATTATTTTCCATCTTTCAGGATGTTCAATTTATAAGTGACTTTTTTATTGATCAAAAGCTAATCATTTTACGAGTAATACCACTGCTTCTTGTTTTATATTTAATTTTCTTAAAAGTATCTTTAAGAGTTTTTCTTTTCTTATTAATTAGTAATATATTTTTTCTATTACTAGTTGTCTTTCAAAAGAAAGGATTTGGTAATCATTTACAAAACTATTATTATCAACGTGATAAATTTAACTCATTAGTATCAAACACTTATCACTTTTTTGAAATGATAAAAGGATATCATTATGAAAAAGACAAATCAAAAGAATTAAATAAAAATATGACTAGTTATTTTGTAACTACTAGTTCTTTAGAAAAGTATAAGGAAAAGACTAAAAACTTATTTTTATTAATAGAAAATATTAATTACTTCTCCTTATTCTTTCTTTTATCTGTTTTATTAATCAGTGCTAAGAAAATAGATAATCTTTCTACCTTTATATTCTTAGAGAGCCTTATAGGAGTAATCTTGAAAAATGAAGAAACTTTAATAGTTCAATTACTAACAAAAAAAGAATATAAAGAAACAGTAGATAGATTAGATGACTTCTTTCTTCTTAAAAGAGAATTATTGCTAAACTATTCTCCTAATATATATGAAAAAGAAATAAATATTATCGTTAACAATCTCTCATTTTCTTATGGTTTAAATCAGCTACTTAAAAATATAAATCTAACTATTCCATTTAAATCGCATATCTTTTTCTATGGAAAGTCTGGTAGTGGAAAGAGTACTTTATTTAAATTACTAGGTCGTTATTTAGAACCAGAGTTTAGTATGATAAAAATTAATAATGTAGATATTACTCATTATAACTTAGCAGATTTAAGAAATGATATCTCTTATGTAACCAGTAATATATCAATAGAAAATAAATCACTTTTAGAAAATATAACTATGGGAAGAAAAGTAAATATGAATAGTATTAATAAAATTTTAAAAGTGACTGGTCTTAATAATATATTAGCTAGTAAAGATAGAAATATCCATACTATAAACGAAATGGAGTTAAATAGTCTTAGTACTGGTGAGAAAATGCGAATAGCATGTGCTAGAGCCCTTTATCGGAATAGTAAAATTTATCTATTTGATGAATGCTTTAGTAATATGGATATAAAAAGTGAAAGACAACTATTAATAAACATATTTAATAACTATAAAGATGCAACAATTTTATATATTTCCCATCGCTTAGAAAACAAAGATTTATTTGCTAGGAAATACGTATTAAAGGATGGAACAATTTATGAAGAAAAATAATTTATTAACTATTGGAACAATAATTTTCTTTATTATAATAATATTTGCTATATTTTTTTTGAAAAAGGTAACTATTTTTGATTATCAGGCAATCACTTGTAACATAAATAATAAAGAAATAGAAACTGTTATTTCTAAGAAACAACTAGATAATATTACAAAGAATAAATTCTTTTACTATCAGGGGAAAAAGTATATCTATAAAATAATAGAAAATATAGAAAAAGATGATTTAGTTTACCTAATACTATCAACTAATAAGAAACTTTCTAAAAATAAAGTAGGCAATATTTATATACCTATTAAAAAAATATCATTATTAAAAGTATTAATAAAGAGTTGGAGGTTATGATGCAAAAAATAGAAAATGAAAAATTAAAAAGAATAAAAGGTGGTTTTTCTGTTTGGGCTTTTGTAGGAATTACGGCTATAGTAGCTTTTCTAGTCGGAGTAGTTGAAGGCTATACCAATCCAAAGGGCTGTGAGGTGAATAATTAATGAAAAAAATAAATGACAAAGACTTACTATTAATAGTAGGGGGAGCTACCACTTTAAGTGGTACAATATTAAATCAGTTAAATAAGTTAATAAGCATATTAGTTGATTCAGGGAAAAATTTAGGTTCATCAATTAGAAGAATCAGTGAGGATAAAATATGTCCTTTAGATTAAAACTTAGTAAAGTTATTAAAATAGTCCTAATTATCTTTTTCTTCATATTTTGTTATCTTATCGGTTATTATTTTGGTGGAAATATCATAAAACATTGTTAAAATGTAAAAAAAATGTAAATTTATAGTTGTCAGAAATGCCTATCAAGTGTTATAATCAGTTGTAGAAAAAAACGAAGGGAGGGATAGCCGAATGACACAAACAAAAGAGAAGTCAAATAACACAACTAGTAGCTTAGATTTTAAAATCAGAAAATACAAGCAAAAGCTTGCTCGTAGTGGTGTCCCTTCAGAAGCAAAGAAACACGATGCTTATGATAAACCAGGGGTTAGAAGAAGAAAAGCAAGAGAAGAAGCTAAAAAGAATGCTCGCAAGAATGAACGTAGACAATCTAGAGGAAATAGAGACTAATTAATGGTCTTTATTTTTTTTTCTAACATAAATTTATATAGGTGGAAAAATGATAGGATATAATAGGATAAAAAATTATATTGAAGATAATGAATTTCATTTTGATATTTTTATTGATCATATTTATATTGCCAATTATGAAAAGATACTCTCACTTTCAGATACTAGAGTTTCTTTTGTAGCCCAAAATAAAAAAATAACTTTAACTGGTAATAAATTATCTTTAATAAAGATGCTTGACGATGAACTTTTAATTCAGGGAAATTTAACTAAAGTAGAGTTAGAATAATGAGTCACTATGTAATCAAAATAGAAGGTCGTCGTCCAAACTCACTCCTATCACTTTTAATTATTTTAAAGATACCTTTCATAAAAAAGAAGGAGACAAAAGACTATTTAATTTTAGAAATAGAAGAAGAGTACTTTCAAAAGATAAAAAAACTAGCACCTACTTATGAAATAACTATTCTAAAAAGAACTGGAAAAGCTTACTTAATTCATTTATATAAAACTAAAAAGATATTTCTTTATTCTACTATTTTTGCTTTTCTAGTAATTATTTTGCTAACCAATATTATCTTTTCTGTTAGAGTAGTAGAAACTGATAAAGAAATAAAAGATATGATTCTTACCGATTTAAGGGAAAATGGTATCACAAGATTTAGATTTAAAGTCTCTTATAAAAGAAAAGAAGCGATAAGAGAAAAAATACTAGAGAAAGAAAAGGACTACTTAGAGTGGTTAGAAATAGAAGAAGTTGGTACTATGTATCAAATAAAAGTAATTAGAAGAATAAATAATCCTAAAGAAGAAGAGCTAAAACCTAGAAGTATAGTGGCTAAGAAGAAAGGACGAATCACTAGAATAGAAGCTGATTATGGAGAAGTTACTACTAAGAAGAATGATGTAGTAGATAAAGGTGATACCTTAATTAGTGGACTTATTAAGAATAAAGAAGAGATTAAAACTAAAGTAGCAGCAAGAGGAAAAGTTTATGCTGAAGTTTGGTATCAAGTAAATCTTAATCTTCCGACTATCTATCAAGAAGAGATTAAAACTGGTAAGAAAAAGAATACCTTAGAAATTATATTTCTTGATAAGAATATTTTTATATCAGAATTATTTAAATATAATAATAGTATCTCTACAGAAGCTCTCCTATATAATAACCCTCTTATTCCTTTTAGAATTAGTTTTACTAAAAAAGAAGAAATTAAACTAAAACAAGTTGCTTATCAAGAAGATAAGACTTTAAAAAAGATAAAAAAACTAGCTGTTGATAAATTAAAACAAAGAATAGGTAATGATATTAAAATATTATCAATAAATGTTTTGAAAAAAAAGGTAAGTGCTGATAAAATAGAAGTAGAATTGTTTTTCAAAGTAGAAGAAGATATAACTAGTTATGAATCTCTAGAAAATATTGATATTACTTTAGAAAATCAGAAAGAATGAGGTACTTGTTATGTTAAATAGTCTTGGAAATTCTATTGAAAATGTCTTAGAATTTAGCTTGCCAATGGTTATTTTATCAGTAATAATTGCTGTATCATTAAGAATTGCTGATATTATTAAAAATAAAAGAAAGATAGTCTTATATAAAGAGGTTTTAGCTCTGTTCTTTATGATTTATATTCTTTGTCTCTTTCAAGTAGTTACCTTTCAAGATACTACATCAGTTACAGGAAATAATTTAATACCTTTTAAAGAAATATTTAGATACTCACTTGGTAGTAGATTATTTATTAAAAATGTTTTAGGTAATGTAGTAATGTTTATTCCTTATGGTTTCTTTTGTAGCTATATATTAAAAGAAAATAGATATCTTCCTATTCTAGTTCTTACTTTAATCGCTTCAGTTTCAATAGAAACAACGCAGTTAATGATAGGTAGAGTATTTGATATAGATGATATAATGTTAAATACTGTAGGTGGAATGATTGGATTTTACATCTATATCTTGTTCTTAAAAGCAAGAGAGTTTTATAAACCATTACTATCCAAAGAGTGGATGCTAAATATAATAGCAATTCTATTATTAATTGGATTTATTAAGATAATACTTTAATGCATAGAAAGATTTCTATGTGTTTTTTTAGTGAAATTAGGTTGTTGGTGATGACAATTTGTGATAAATTTGTTAAACTTATGGTGGTGATGAACTTTGAAAAAAATTGGAATTTATAACGAAAGTGGGGAAGATGTCCCTTATCTAACAACTGTTAAAAAAGTAATTAAAAAAGCCATGGAGATGGAAGAAATTGATGCTGAATTAAATATCATCATAGTAGATGATGACTATATCTGGAAGTTAAATAAAGATTATAGACATATTGATAGACCAACAGATGTAATAACTTTTGCTTTAGAAGATGATGATATATGTAAGTTACCTGAAGGTAAAAGAGTCCTTGGTGATGTTTATATCAGTATTGATACTGCTAAAAGACAAGCTGAATCATATGGACATGGTTTAGAAAGAGAAATTTGTTTTCTAGCTGTTCATGGTTTTTATCATTTATTAGGGTATGATCATCAAACAGAAAGTGATGCTAAAATAATGTTTGCCAAACAAGAGGAGGTCTTAGAAAAATATGGAATTAAAAGGGAAAAATAGAAAATTTGGTCTTAAAAGAATAATAAATGCTACTAAAAATTCTATAGCTGGTTTAGTAGCTGCTTATACCTCAGAACCTAGTTTAATGGTGCTTTTCTTAGTTTCTATTTGTTTTATCATCCTAGGAATTGTATTTAAGATAACTATTTTAGAATGGATTGCTGTTATAATTTGTATAGGGTCATGTTCTGCCGCTGAACTTTTAAATACGGCGATTGAAAATGTTGTAGACCTTGTTACTAAAGAGTTTCATCCTCTTGCCAAAGTAGCCAAGGATACAGCAAGTGCTGCGGAATTTGTCTTTGTTATGATGACTGTTTGTATCTTAGCAATTATTTATATACCAAGAATAGTGGAGATGTTTTAAATGAAAAAATGTGGATTTGTAACAATTATGGGTAGACCTAATGTCGGAAAAAGTACACTACTAAATGGTCTTTTAAATATTCATTTAGCTATAACAACTGATAAAGCAGGAACAACTAGAAATAGTATTGAAGGTATTTATCAAGATGATGAAGCCCAAATAGTATTTATTGATACACCAGGTATTCATAAACCAATTC
>CAKPPI010000038.1 GCA_934177545.1 uncultured Bacilli bacterium | reverse complement strand
TTAATTCCTCCTTATCAAGTTTTCTTATTAAATAATCTATAAAAGAAGTAATATCTCTTTGTACTACTTTAGTAATAATTGGATTTTCTTTATCTGTTAAATTAACAACTACTAAATCCTTATCAAGAATGGTATCACACTTAACCATTTCACTAGTAATTTCTACCTTACCATTCATAAGCATTAGACCATTATCACCTTTAGAAACATATTCTAGTCTATGAGTAGCTTTGGGAAAACTCTTATAAATATACTTCTTAGGATTATAAACATCTTCTTCAATTTGAAGAAGGTATAAAGCTTCTAAGAAATTACTTCTTTCTTGATAACTATTAATATTCATTCTAGAATACAAATTTTTAAAACTTATAGTGTTTTCTTTCTCTAACTCACTCATTATTTTTCTTTTAAAATCATCAATTTTTTGCATACTTCTTACTCCCTCTAATAAAAGAAAATGACGTAGTAAACCCTACATCACTTAAAAACAAAAAGATGTTAATATAAGCTTTTTTACAATTACACTCATATTAACACCTCCCTTAAATAAACTATACCACAAAATAGTCTTAATAGAAAAGTATTTTTACTCAACAGTAACAGATTTTGCTAAATTTCTTGGCTTATCAATATCTCTTTCTAAAAGTAGTCCTGTATAATAAGAGATTAATTGTAGAGGAATTACTTCTAGCATAGGAGTTATAAAACTACTTCTTTCTGGTATTATAATAGTGTTAGAATCATCTGCTCCTTTATTAGTTACTAAGATGATATTAGCACCTCTTGCTCTTACTTCACTTAAATTGCTTTCTGTCTTTTCATATAATAATTTATTAGTATTACCAGCTATTACTAAAGTATCTTTATCAATTAAAGATATAGGACCATGTTTTAATTCCCCAGCAGCATAACACTCTGATGATAGATAAGTTATTTCTTTTAACTTTAAGTCTCCTTCTCTCATAATAGCATAGTCAAGACCTCTTCCTAAGAAGAATATCTTTTTACTATCAACTATTTTTTTAGCGATAGATTTGTATTTATCTTTATTATCAAATACTTTTATAACATCATATTTAATATTTTTTAGTTCATTAACTATCTTATCTATTTCATAAGACTTATTATGTTTTACTAAACTAGATAGGGTAAGTAGTACTAGTATTGCTATTTGAGATGTGTAAGCTTTAGTAGTAGCCACTGCTATTTCACTGCCTGACTTAGTATAAATAACTTCATCTACTGCTAGACTAATACTACTATTTTCAACATTGATTATGCCTAAAGATTTAGTTTTAGTTTCTTTAATCTTCTTAAGACAAGCAAGAGTATCAGCGGTTTCTCCTGATTGAGAAATAAATATTACTAAGCTATTTTCATCAAGAAAGTTTTTCTTATAACGATACTCACTAGCAAGATAGACATTTGTTTCAACATTTGCTTCTTCTTCAAATAAATATTTACCAACTAATCCTGCATGATAAGCAGAACCACAAGCTACTATATCAATTCTTTTATATCTGTTAATATCAATTAAATCTAGATATTTATTATCTTTTAGGTAATAATTTATTAAATTACTTAGAGTATCTTTCTGTTCCATTATTTCTTTTAACATAAAGTGATCATACTTATCTTTTGAATAAGTGAAGTTACCATCTTTAAACGTTTGTTTTTCTTTAATTAATTCTTTTCCTTTATTACTATAGAAAGTTATTTTGCCACTACTAATTGAAGCCCATTCTAAATCATTTAGTAAATAATAATCGCTACATTCACTTAATATAGTTGGAATATCACTAGCAATAAAGATAGTATCAGTATTTACTCCGATAACTAAGGGACTATCTTTCTTTATAACAAATATTTTATCTTTAATATCTTGACATAACAAGACAATAGCATAGCTTCCTTTTACTTTAGCCATAAAACTAGTAATAGCTTTATTTATATCCTTATTCTCTTGGTAATAAAAATCTATTAAAGCACAAGCTACCTCTGTATCAGTTGTTGATTTAAAACTATATCCCTTACTACTTAATATATCTTTTAACTCTAGATAATTTTCAATAATACCATTATGTACTATAGTAATATCTCCTACTGTATGGGGGTGAGCATTAATAGTAGAAGCTACTCCATGGGTTGCCCATCTAGTATGTCCAATAGCAATATCTGATTTAGTATCAGTATCTATTAGTTCTTTTAAGTCTTTAACTCTTCCTTTCGTCTTTATAGTTTCTATTTTATTAGCAGTAAGAAAAGCAATACCACAAGAATCATATCCACGGTATTCAAGTTTCTCTAATCCTTCAATAACTTTCTTAATAGCATTTCCTTTCTTATTTATAATTCCCATTATTCCACACATATTTATCCCTACTTTCTAATATCATTTTATGAATCTAGTTGATACTTGTCAAATTATTAGACACTAATTTACATTCTCTTAAAAATTTGGTACAATCAAGTCATGTTCATGTAGCTCAGTTGGATAGAGCGTTTCCCTCCGAAGGAAAAGGTCATGGGTTCGATTCCCATCATGAACACCATAATATTTTAATTATAGGGGGAGAAGATGAATTTACTAAAAGACAAATATATAATAGTAGAGGTTATTCCTACTAGTAGTGATAGTAAGAAAGGTATTATTGCTCAGCTATCAGCTTTAAAACTAGATGGGATAAAACTTATAGATAGGTTTGATTACCGAGTTGATGAAAAATTAGTTAATAATAATGATTTATTAGAAATGATTAGTTATGATAAAGATAATTTTAAGTATACAGATAATCCTGATTTGATATTATCAGAGTTTAAAAAATGGAGTGGTAATTTACCAATTATGCTTATTGAAAAAGACTATACTAAAGAGTATTTAGCTAGTCTTAATAATAAAATGGAATTAGTGTATCCATACTTAGAAGTAGAATATAATTATGATGTATTTAATACTATTATGAATAAATATCAAATAGAAGCTAGTAACTATTTAGTAGATATTATTTATGAAGCAATTATTTTAGAAAGTAATAATAAAAAGGTGAATAATGAATAGAGTGGGTTTGATATTTGCCATGAGGGAAGAACTAGATGAAGTCTTAAAACAAGTAGAGATAGAAGAAGAATTTACTATTTTTAATCTTACTTTTTATAGAGTAGTTATTAAAGATATAACTTGTATCTTAGTTGAATGTGGGGTAGGTAAGGTTAATGCAGCTAGATGTAGTCAGATTATGATTGATGTTATGAAAGTTGATTCTATTATCAATGTAGGGGTAGCAGGAGGAGTTGATTCTTCTTTAGCAGTCTGTGATATTGTAATAGGAGAAAAGTTAGTTCAACATGATTTTGATATAACAGCTTTTGATCATGCAAAAGGTTATATTCCTAATGTTGGTGTTTATCTTGATAGTGATGAGTACCTTTTAAGAATAGCTAATGAGGTTTCTAAAGAATTTACTGATATAGGGTTTCATAATGGTGTAATTGCTAGTGGTGATATATTTTGTACTAGTGATAAAATGAGTCAAAAAATTAATCAAAAGTTTAAAGCTTTGTGTGTCGATATGGAAGGGGCTAGTATTGCTCAAGTGGCTTATTTAAGTGGTATTCCTTTTTTGGTAGTTAGAAGTATATCTGATATTCCTAATAACAATAATAGAATTACTTATGAAGAATTTCTAGAAAGTAGTTCTAGATTAGTAGCTAAGTTTTTAATTAGTATGTTAGAAAAAATTAGTATTTCTAGAATATAAAAACATCTAAATTAGGGTAGATGTTTTTTAACTTTAATCTTATTTTTAAGAGCATAATTAGAAACACTTCTAAAGTTTTCATCATATGGATATGTTTCTTGTCCAAACTTTAACCACATTTCTGAAAAAGATTCACCATTATTTAATAGTTTTTTAACTTTCTCATTATTAATAACCTCATTATTTGGTTGGTTGTTAAGATCTACACATTTTTCTTCGTCATAAAGTTTGCTTTGCAAATCACACTCTAATTTATCACATTGATAGGCAAAAATAGCTTCTTTTGTTTCTTTGGCATCAAACTCTAAAAATAAGTCTTCTAATGTTTCTCCGTCAATCAATTCATTCAAGATAGTATGAACAGCTTTATGTTCAATTATCTCTTTACTTTTACTATCAATTTCAAACTGAGTTAAATCACCGATTACTGTTTCACCAAGTTCATGAATAGCAAGCATTAAAATAACTTTCTCTAAATTTATATCGTACTGATACTCACTTTTCATGGCAATAGCAAGCATTTGGACACCATAGATGTATTCAGCTATACTTTCAACTCTTTCTCTTTTGATATTCCAAACTTTCCAGCCACTTCTAACGACATCTTTTAGCTTATTACAAAGAACGTAATAGTTAATTATTTTTTCTTCCTTTAACATAATTACTCCTTTCTTTAACTTATTATTATACAATATATTTTTAATTTATAATACTGTAAATTTAGCATGTTACTTTTTAATTCTAACCTTATTTTTGATTGGTAGGAGAGATTCTATATCATTATCATTTATGGACACTAATTTAGTAAGAGTTTTTTCTTGTTCTATAGTTACAATACTTGGAACTTTAATAACAGCAAGGCTTTTATTGAGGTATGCTTCATATATAGCGTAGCCCAAATGATCTACAAGAATAGCTTTATAGTCATAGACTCCTTGTCTAAATTGATATAATTCTTTTTCTTTTAAAATACTATTTATATCAATATTACAAAATTCTTCCATAAAGGCTTTAATACTATTTTCAGAAAATGTTTTTTTGTCTATAGGATAAAATGATATAAAGCTTCCTTCTTTGCTTACTATACCTTGTCTATTAATAGGAAGGTTGGGGTAAGAATAAATTTTTAAATTTTTCAAGTTATCACCTTAATAAATAATATGACAAAAAGCAAAAAAGTTTCTTGCTATTTTAATAAGTTATATGCTAAAATTTAGTTGTATGCCGGTATAGTTTAGTGGTAAAACAGATCCTTGGTAAGGATCAGCGGTAAGTTCAATTCTTACTTCCGGCACCAGATTGATAGGAAACTCGAACCTTTTATGGTTCGAGTTTTAAAATACTTAAACATAAAATGATTATGTCAATTTGCATGGGTATACATAATTTGAGTAAGAATAATTTATAAATTTAAGCGTTAAAATTGCAATAAATATGGTAAAATATATAACAAAGTTTTGGTGGTGTTGTTATGCAAGAAAGCAAATATTTCTATAATGGCATACCTTTATCTAAATATTGTAAAGATAATAATATTAATATAAGCACTATACGAGCAAGAATATGGAAAAAGAAACAAAGTAAAAAATATGAAAACTATACAGAACAAGAAATTGTAGATATGGTTATAGAGGCTTATGGTAGTGCTATTAAATATATATATAAAGGGATATCTTTAAGACAATATTGCTTAGATAATGGTATTAATATAGGAACTATTAATTCTAGAATAAATAATCTACGAAAGAAAAATGAAAATCTGTCAAATGATGAATTAGTAATTTTAGCAATGGAAGAGTTTGATAATCAAAATTTTAGATTTTTTTATAAAGGCATACCTTTAAAGGAATATTGTGAAAGTCATCCAGAAATAAATTACAATACTATTAGAACATACATTAACAGAGAAAAAGAAAAGAATCCAGAATTATCTGATGAAGAACTAATTAAACAATATTTAGATAAAGAACATAAAGGAATTTATAGATATTATTATTTGGGAATTCCACTAAAACAATATTGTGATGAAAATAATTTGAATTATAAAAACGTAATTACATATATGAGTAGATATAGAAATACTGATAACTTTAAAGATTTAAGTGATGATGAGTTTGTTGAGGCAATTATGGACCAATATCAACCATTTGAGCCTAAATATCTATATAATGGGCTAACTTTAAGAGAATATTGTATTCAAAATGATTTGTCATATTATAGTGTAGTGTCCTTTGTAAAAAGAAGATTAACAAAAGACAGTATTAAAAGTGTTGATATTTTAATTGATGAAGGTATAAAAACAATAAATAGGTATGGAATAATTTACTATTATAAAGGCATACCTTTAAAAGATTATGCCAAGCAAAATGATTTGAATGCAAGTTCAATTCGTTGTGCTATTTTAAGAAAACAATTAAGAGGTAATAAACCATTACAAGAAATTATTGATGAGTGTGTTGAATCTTATCAAAAATTTTCTATCAAATATTATTATAATGGGATACCACTCTTAACATTTTGTAACGACATAGGCTTGAATTATAATACAATAATTCAAAAATATTTATATGAATATGCAGATAAAACTGACATCGGTATAGATGAAGCAATAAAACAAATTGTAGATTATTATATAGAACACCCACCAATAAAAACTAAATATTACTTCAATGATCAATCATTAACAAAATTTTGTGATGTAAATGGTTATCCTTATTTAGCAATTTGGAGAAGAATTAAGACACTACAGTCTAAAGATGATTCATTAGATAATGAACAAATTATAGCTTCAGCAATAAAAAAATATGAAGATAGATTACAAATAGATAAAATAAACGAAATTTTTGATAAACTAAAAAATTCCAAGATATGTGATGTTAATGAAATAAAAGGTATATGTGAATCCCTAAAAGTTGATTTTGAAAGTGTAACTGATTTAGTTAATATGAATTTTTCATATAATCAAGCAATTAATATGATATGGTATTTTTTCGATAAAAAAACTAGTAATAGTTATAAAATGATTACTGATAAGAAAATAAAAGATATTTTTATTTTAGTTGATAATTTAAAAAGTTCAAATAAGAACATTGAGCGGCTTGAATTATATGATTTAATAGGAATATATAAAAGCGAGTTATATGATTCAAGAAGTGAAATATTATTAAGACAAAAAAGATATATTTATAAAACAATATATTCATTATGTAGTAGCTATGAAATTAAAGTTAATAATAGTAATTATGAAGATTTTGAAAGCGAGATTAAGTATTATTTATTAATGGTAATAAATAGAATTAATTTAAACGAAAATGGGCAAATAATTAAATATATGGATTTGACCGTTAAAGGTTATTTTAGAACTTATCTAAAAAAATATAAGAAGCAAAATAATAGTTTATCATTAGATGATGCTAAATACTCTAGTGATAAAGGCACAAGAAGAGAAAAATCAAAAATTGACTATATTGCTGATCCTAAGAATCTGTATGATAAAACTGAAAATACCTCATTTAGTTCAGATATGATGAAAGTATTATCATCATTATCTCCAGATGATTTATCCCTTATTATGTTAAAATACCAAGAAAATTATAGTGATGATGAATTGATAAGCCATTTCAATTTAACACTTGATGAAGTAAAGCAAAAAGAAATTGAAATATTATCATTATTAAAAAATAATGATAATGTAAAAGTCTTAAGAAAAACTGATAATTAACAAATTTATTCAAAAGTATTGCATTTTATCAATAAATAGTGTATATCATTTATTGAGATGTGCCTAGGAAACTTTTGAAGCCTTAGGTCTTTTTCATTTTTATAAAAATAATTTATCAAATTAGTAAAACTCATGGTATAATGGTTATAGAATTAAATTGTTTATTTATTTGTTGTGATGGTTTCGAACTATCTTAACTATCGCACCA
>CAKPPI010000037.1 GCA_934177545.1 uncultured Bacilli bacterium | reverse complement strand
TATTGGAAATTTTTATTATTTTTACAAAATAAAAAGACAAATAAGTAAAATTTCTACCTATTTGTCAACAGTCTGAGGAAAAGAGTATTTAGTCTTTTCCTTTTCTTAATGATAAAGTTTTTTGAAAGTTAATTTCTTCTTGTTTAGCTGATGATTCATAATCATAGCAAGGATAATTTTTCCCGAGAAAGGGATATAAGTCGATTCCATGTCTATACTCATGAACATTTATCAACATAGATTTTAGGTTAGTGATTGGTGGTACACAAACTCTAATTTCTTTAAGTGTATTTTCATCTGTAATAGGATAACATCCATAGAAACTAGTATCATCTAGATTGCTATCAAGAGTCTTAGTGTGATCAAATAAGTAATAGATAGCATCCTCCTTATGATAATAATTTAGTAGATCTTCCTTTGATAAAGTAAGACCAATTACTTCCTTTTCTATAGAATCATCTGCTACTAAAGAAGAAATAGATTTAGTAGGAAAAGAGTAAATTTCCTTAGATTCTAAAGTACGCATGTAATCTTCACCAAGAGAATTAAAATGTTTAAAAGTAACTTCATTTACTAAATCAAGTTTATCTAGGATAGATTCTAAAGTATCAAAGTTTTTAATTTTATCAAAGTTAGATATTAGATAACTAAGAATAGCATTCTCTTCTTTTGTTATTAATAAATAATCTTTTAAGTTAGTAAGTAATTTTTTTCTATTTTCCTTATTATCACCATTTGCTAAAGATATAAAATAAGTAGTTAAATAACTTTTAGTAAGTGCTAAGAACTCTAATCTATTTAAGTGTTTGTTTTGTTTTAACTCTTTTATCATATTATTTCCTCCTGTAACACTATATTATAGATAAAAAATAAAAAAAATGCAAAGAAATTATTGACGAACATACTTTTGATAGTTATAATATAAAGCAACTGATAGTTAGTAGAAAGGACTGGTTATATGGGTAAGATATTAATAATAGATGATGATAAGGATATAGCAGAGTTAGTGTCTTTAATTTTAAGAAAAGAAAAGATAGAATCTGATATTATAACTGATTCTCTTGAAGCTTTAAAAGTACTAGAAACAGGTAATTATAATTATGATTTAATTCTACTTGATATAATGATGCCTAATATTAGTGGTACAGAACTTTGTATAAAAGTAAGAGATAAAGTCTCTTGTCCAATAGTCTTTTTATCTGCTAAAAAAGAATTAGTTGATAAGATGGTAGGTTATGAAATAGGTGGAGATGATTATATTACTAAACCATTTGATAATACGGAACTTATTTTAAAGATAAAGTCTCATTTAAGATTACAAACTAGAAGTAAGGTTAGTAAGAATACTATTACTATTGGGGAAATTAGTATTAATAAAGAAAGCTTTGAAGTATATAAAAACAAAGAGAAGATAGAAGTATCAACTAGAGAATTTGAACTTTTGAGTTATTTAATGGAAAATGCAGGTATTGCTTTATCAAAAGAACAAATCTTTGAAAATGTGTGGGGTAATTGTTATGGTGATATTGGAACGGTAGCCGTTAACATTAAGAACTTAAGAGAAAAAATAGATCCTAATAATAAATATATAATTACTATTTGGGGTTATGGTTATAAATTTGTGAGGGATTAATTATTATGAAGAAAAAATCAATTAAAAGGAAAATACTCATTGGACTTGTTTTTATTACTTTTATAAATATTTTAACTTTAGGTATTTGGTTCTTGTGTAATGTAGAACCAATGCTTAGTAAAAAAGAAATGTTAAAAAAAGAGATTCTTACTAAAGATATAAAAAATAATTATCATACGTTTGCTGAATTAATAAATAATCTTGATAACATAAAGAAAGAGAAAGAATTAACTTTTAGTATTGAGAAAGAAGGGGCAAAGAAAGATAAACAAGACCTATATTTATTTTCTAAAAAAGTCCAAGTTAATAATGATGAATATATTGTAAATGCTTACTTTTATAAAAACATGAGTATCTTAAGACTGATACTTGAATTGTTGTCTTTTCAAACTTTAGTAATTACAATTTGTATGCTTTTAATATTTTTGTTTGCTAAAGATAAAATTATTAAACCAGTTAATAGGATAATTGAAGATATTAGGAACTATAAGTTTGGCAAAAGACCAAGTAGAGTAGTAATAGACAATGAATTTTCTCTTATTCAAAATGAATTTGTTTCCTTAGTTGATTCACTGGAGGAAGAAAAAAAAGAACAAAATAGAATAATAGCCAGTATTTCTCATGATATAAAAACACCACTAACGTCTATTCTTGGTTATTCTAATTTGATAGAAGAAGAAAAGCTAACTAAAGAAGAGATAAAGAAATATAATCAAAAAATCTATGAGAAAGCACTGCACCTAAAAAATATCTTAGCAACTTTTGATGATTATTTAGTTAATCAACGAGAACAAAAACTAGAGTTAACTTCTATTAAAATAAAGGATTTAGTTAAAGAAATAGAAAAAGATTATAAATTAGAACTTGAAAATAACGGAGTAGAATTAGTAATTAAAACAGATATAGAAGAAAGTACTATAACATTAGATGTAACAAAATTTAAAAGAATTATTTCTAATTTAATATCTAATAGTATGCGTTATTTAAAAGATAATGGAAAGATTACTATTGAAATAACTAGCGATGATAATAATTACTTGTTTCATTTTAAAGATAACGGAATAGGAGTAGATGATAAGATAATTGATAAGATATTTGAGCCATTATTTACTACTGATAATTCAAGAAAAATATCAGGACTTGGACTTTCTATTTGTAAAGAGTTTGTAACCATGCATAACGGTACTATCAAAGGCTATAATGATAATGGATTTAATATAGAGTTTAGTATAGCTAAAAATTTATAGACTAATTAAGAAATATTATTTTCTTTCTTAATAATTCTTAATAATTTAATTAATATTTAATAAAAATAATATAGTATCATATAAGATGAGGTGAAAGTATGCATGATTTTTTTATTTTATATGGTTTAACATTTATTGGCGTAGTTATAACATTTTTAGCTGAAGTGTTTGTAACATCGGCCTATAAAAAATATGAGAAAATTTCTAATAAGAGAGGAATGACTGGGAAAGAAGCTGCAAGATATTTGCTTGACAAAAATGGTCTTTCTGATATAAAAATAGAAAGGACTAGTGGATTTTTAACAGATCACTATGATCCTACTAATAAAGTTATTAGGCTATCTAGTTCTAACTATAATGAAGCATCTATTGCTAGTGTGGCTGTTGCTTGTCATGAGTGTGGTCATGCTATTCAAGATAAAGAAGGGTATTTTTTCTTAAGATTTAGGAATAAATTAATACCAGTTGTTAATTTTTCTTCAAAGTTTGGATATTTTGCTATTCTTTTTGGATGTTTGTTTGGTTCGTTTAATCTAGTATGGCTAGGAATAATTCTAGAAATGGTTATTTTGTTTTTTCAAATAATAACCTTACCAGTTGAGGTTAATGCTAGTAGAAGGGCTTTAAAAGAACTAGATTATGCTCATTTCTTTACTAGTAAGGAGTTAAATGATGGGAAAGTTATGTTAACAGCTGCAGCCTTAACCTATGTGGCAAGTATATTAACAACTTTATTAGAACTATTAAGACTTATTATGATATTTGGAAGAAGGGATGATTAAAATATGTTTAAATTATTTAAAAATTTTACTAAAAAAGATTACTTACTAATCTTTATTTCCTTTATCTTTATCTTAGTACAGGTTTGGTTAGATTTAAAATTACCTGACTATATGTCAGAGATTACAAAACTTGTTCAGACTGAAGGAAGTAAGATGAGTACTATCTTAGAAAATGGTGGCTATATGCTACTTTGTGCCTTTGGTAGCTTGTTATCAGCTATCTTAGTTGGTTATATATCGTCTAATGTATCAGCAAGCTTTTCAAAAACCATTAGAAAAAAACTATTTAATAAAGTAGAAAACTTAGGTATAGCAGAAGTTAAAAACTTCTCAACTAGTAGTTTAATTACCCGTACAACTAATGATATAACACAGATTCAGATGTTTATTTCTATGGGACTACAGTTATTAATTAAAGCTCCAGTAACAGCTATTTGGGCAGTTACTAAAATACTTAATAAAAATATAACTTGGAGTGCTATAACGGCTGTAGCAGTTATAATTTTATTAGTTACTATCTTAACTTTAATGTCAGTAGTTATGCCAAGATTTAAAAGAGTTCAAAAACTTACTGATAAGTTAAATGGGGTTACAAGAGAAAATTTAACCGGTATTAGAGTAGTAAGAGCTTTTAATGCTGAAAAATATCAAGAAGATAAATTTAGTAAGGTAAATAATGAACTAACTAATACTCAATTATTTAACCAAAAAGCTTTTGCTATTATGCAACCAATTATGTATTTAGTAATGTATTTCTTAACACTTAGTATTTACTTTATTGGAGCTGATTTAATTAATAAAGCAATGATGAGTGATAAGTTAAGTTTATTTTCTGATATGGTAGTATTTTCAAGCTATTCTATGCAAGTAATTATGTCATTCTTAATGTTAGCTATGATTTTTATGATGCTACCAAGAGCAAGTGTTTCTGCTAAAAGAATTAATGAAGTATTAGATACAAAGTTAAGTATCAAAGATGGAAAATTTACTGGTGATACTAAAGAAACTGGTACTGTTGAGTTTAAAAATGTATCCTTTAAGTACCCAGATGCTGAAGAATACTTATTAAAAGATATTTCCTTTAAAGCTAATAAAGGAGAGACAGTCGCTTTTATTGGATCAACTGGAAGTGGTAAGAGTTCACTTATTAATTTAATACCAAGATTTTATGATGCTACTGATGGAGAAGTATTAGTAGATGGAGTTGATGTTAAAGAGTATAAGCAAGAATCACTTCGTAATAAGATTAGTTATGTTCCCCAAAAAGCTACACTATTTCATGGAACAGTAAGTAGTAATGTATCATTTGGTGATAATGGCAAAGGAAAGATTAATACTAAGAAAATAGAAGAAGCTGTAAGAGTTGCTCAAGCTGAAGAATTTGTTTCTAAGATGGATAAGACTTATGATGCAGCAATTGCTCAAGGAGGTACTAATGTATCAGGTGGACAAAAACAACGCTTATCTATTGCAAGAGCTGTAGCAAGAGATCCAGAAATTTATATCTTTGATGATTCATTTTCTGCCCTTGACTATAAAACAGATTATATTTTAAGAAAAGAATTGAAAAATTATACCAAAGATGCAACTAGTTTAATAGTTGCTCAAAGAATAGGTACAATTATGAATGCTGATAAGATACTTGTTCTTGATAATGGTAAATGTGTTGGTATGGGTACACATAAAGAATTATTAAAAACTTGTGATGTTTATAAGCAGATAGCTTTATCACAATTATCAAAGGAGGAGTTAGAAAATGCATAATGGACCACGTGGACCAAAGATGGATAAGTCTAAAGACTTTGTAGGTTCTATGAAACGTTTATTTAAAGAACTAAAGAGTTTCCAAATTCTAATTGCAATGGCTTTAATCTTTGCTATCTTATCATCAGTTTTATCAATAGCTGCTCCTAATAAACTTTCTAAATTGACGGATGCTATTTCAGAAGGATTAATAGTAAATGTTGATGAAATGCAAGAAATTAGTAAGAAGACTACTAATAATTTACAAAATATTAATCCACAAGAAATAATGAAAAGTACAAATCTATCAGTAGAAGAAAAGACTAACTTCATGATGGTTATGCAATCTAGTGATAAAGATAATATGCTAGATAATTTAGCAAAGTTATCTGATAATACTTTAGAGTTAATATTTAAAGAATTTACTATTAATAACCAAAAAATATCTTCAACTGATCAATTGAAATTTTTACAAATAGCTAGTACTATAAAAGATAAAAAAGATGCTAAAGCTTTATATAAAAAGATAGATAAAATGCCAAAGAGTATTAGAAAAGTAATAGAACCTAGTATGAATATGACTAAAATTAAGAAGATAAGTTTATTCTTAGCTTGCCTATACATAGTTAGTGCTTTATTATCATTTATTGAGTCAATTATAATGACTAGTGTTTCTAATAATTTTGCTAGAAAACTAAGAGGAAGAATCTCTACTAAAATTAATAAATTACCACTTAAATATTTTGATAAAAATCAAACAGGTGATATCTTATCACGCGTTACTAATGATGTTGATACTATTGCTCAAAGTATGAATCAATCACTATCATCATTAGTTAGTGCTGTTACATTATTATTAGGTACTATAATAATGATGTTTATAACTAACTGGATTATGGCACTTACAGCTATTTCTGCTAGTATAATTGGTTTTTCCTTAATCTTTATAGTTCTTTCTAAATCACAAAAATACTTTGCCGCAAGACAAAAAGAATTAGGTAAATTAAATTCACTTATAGAAGAAGTATATTCAGGACTTTTAGTGGTAAAAGCTTATAATGGTAAAAAAGAAGCTGATACCAAGTTTGATGAATATAATGAAAAAGTATATGATGCTAATAGAAAGAGTCAATTTTTATCAGGACTTATGCAACCAATTATGTCATTCATTGGAAACTTTGGTTATGTAGCAGTATGTATCGTAGGAGCTTTACTTGTAATGCATGATACTATAACTTTTGGAGTAATAATTGCTTTCATCACTTATGTTAGATTATTCACATCTCCTCTAATGCAAATAGCACAAGCCTTCACAAGCCTACAGTCAACAGCAGCTGCTAGTGAAAGAGTATTTGAATTCTTAGATGAAGAAGAGATGATTTTCGAGAATAACAAGACTAAGATGTTAGATAAGTCAAAAGTAAAAGGTAATATAGAGTTTAACCATGTATCATTTGGTTATGATAAAGATAGAACTATCATTAAAGATTTTACAGCTAGTGTTAAAGATGGTCAAAAAATAGCTATTGTAGGACCAACTGGGGCTGGTAAAACAACGATGGTTAATCTACTTATGAAATTTTACGAGATAAACAAAGGAGATATTTTAATAGATAATGTATCTATTAATGACCTTACAAGAGAAAATGTTCATAGTCTATTTACAATGGTTTTGCAAGATACATGGTTATTTAATGGTACAGTTAAAGAAAATATAGTTTACAATAGAGAGAACATTTCAGATGAGATGGTAAAAGAAGTTTGTGATACAGTAGGACTTACTCATTTCATTAAGACTTTACCTAATGGCTTTGATAGTGTTATTGGTGAAAATGATTCTGTATCAGCTGGACAAAGACAGCTACTTACTATTGCTCGTGGTATGATTGAAGATTCCCCATTCTTAATTCTTGATGAAGCAACAAGCAATGTTGATACAAGAACAGAAGAATTAGTTCAAAAAGCCATGGATAAATTAACAGAGGGAAGAACTTCATTTATTATTGCACATAGATTATCAACTATAAAAAATGCTGATTTAATTCTCGTTATGAAAGATGGTAATATAATTGAAACTGGAAATCATGATGAGTTAATGAAGAAGAATGGTTTCTATGCTGATTTATATAATTCACAGTTTGAACTATAAGGGACATAGGTCTCTTTTTTTACAAAAGATTGTTTTTTTTAACAATTAGCTATATAATAAAGCACAAAATTATTAATATTTATAAGAGAGTTATGGATTTGTCCGATTCAAAAAATGATATGTTTTCAAAATTTTCTAAGTATGATTTACTGAAATTAAAATTTCAGTTGCAGACCAGTAAATTTTACTATAGAGATAGTTTGGGATTTAGCAAATATGATACTTTTGGAACAGAAATAGAGTATGAAAATTTGGACAAGCGGCTAGTAGATAATTATATTAGTACTAATCAAAATAGATGGGCATCTGATTTTGATAATACTGTTCCAAGTGGAGGAGAAATAAAATCATATCCTTTAACTGATAAAGAGTCATGTTGGAATGAATTGAGTGAAATTTGTTCTTTTCTTGAAAAAAACAATGCAGTTACTAATCAAAATGTTGGTGGTCACATCCATATAGGAAGTCATATCTTAAAAGGCAATTATGTTTATTGGCGACAATTCCTTAAAACCTACATTTTATATGAAAATGAATTAATTCTTTTCTTTGCTGGTGAAGAACAAGAACCAAGAAGTTCGTTTAAGAAATTTGCTAATCCAATCGCTCCGTATATTCTAGAAAATATAGATTATTTAAATAATGCAACTAGTTTTGAAGATATATATTATCAAGTGTTTTTAAAAGATAGAAACTGGGCAGTAAATTTTACTAAAGTTCATCTTGATAGCAATATAATGTGTTTTGATAATACCATTGAGTATAGAAGTCCAAACTCCTCGAAAAAAAGTATTATTTGGCAAAACAATATAAATACATCAGTAAAAACAATAAAAGCACCTGAAAAGGGACTTATAGATGAAGAACTTATTGATTATAGATTAGGTAAAGGTCTAGACAATATAGCTAGAGAAGAAAAGGCCTTAGAGTTGATTGATCTTATTTTTGATAATAATTTAGATAAATTATATTTTTTAAAACAATATACTAAAACATTTAACTTCAGTGAGAGTCCTTGTTCAACAAAAGTTAAATCATACTTTTAATTATTTATACTATATAGTTTTATGTTAGAAATGGTACTATAGTTGAAGTGAATTGCAAGAATATTATTGAATAGTAAGTTATAATTTGATAAAATTAAATTACTAAAGATAGTTGTCAGCGGACAATAATAATATAAATAAAAGAAAGTAGGTGCCCAACTATGCTAATGTCAAAGAAATGTAAAGTTTACAATTGGTTAACATGGGGGGGGCAGTTTATATAGTATAACTACTTTCTTTTATCGTGGACTAAAGATAGGTCTAATAAGATAGACTTATCTTTTTGTGTTGTTAGAAAGAAG
>CAKPPI010000036.1 GCA_934177545.1 uncultured Bacilli bacterium | reverse complement strand
TCATTTTCTTTTATTAATTTATTTGTTATATCGTGAATTAAATGTTTTCTAGCATTTCTTATCTTTTGCCATAGCCTATTATTGAAGTTTTGCTTTAATCTTTTCGTGGTGGGCTTAGTTTTAATGAACCCACTTTTCTTTCAGCAATAATTTAAACGCACTTTCCTTATATATAAAAAAGATCAGCTAGCTCAGCTAATCTTATATTTTATTTATATTCGTTTTGTCTTTAAATATTACATTTAATCCTTCAAGTTCATTAGTGCTTATCTTATAGTCTTCTCTATCATTTAATATTCTTTGATAATAATTAATATTACTATCATTAGTCTTATCAATATCTTTTAGAGGAATACTAGCCATTTTAAAGGCTTTGCCATATTTAGTAGCCGTCTCTTCGGTTAATTCTATATAACCATTACGCATTAATCTTCTAGCAAAATCTTTATCTTCTACAAAGTAACCAGGATCTGGTGCTACTTTAAGTCCAGTGTTTTCTTCTTCCTGATAGTATCTTCCTAGATTACATCTATTAGTAGTAAAGAATTGACGATAAGTAGTATCTATTAAATAAGTTTTAGTAGCACCATTATATGGGAAAGTTACTGTTCCAAAAGCATGATTAAACGGATAATCAAAACTTCCAGTAGCACTATTCTTAGTTACTTCTAAACCGATATTTTCAAGTGGCATTAAAGAAAGGGCTTGTCCTAACTCACAAAAACCATTTAAAGAGTTATTCTTAATATCAATACCAAGTGTTTCAAAACCACGTCTTGCATTCATTATACTGGCTTGTAAAAGTATCTCTATCTCTTCATCAGTTAAATCATTACCATTTTGAAAACTATCAATAGCAGCATCTAACCCATTTTCATCTATTATAAATCTTTTAGGTTCTTCTTTAATTATATAGCTTTCACTTTCACCGATTAGATATAGTTGATAAGCAAAGTCTAATTTGATATTATACTTTTCACTTAGTTTATAATAATCGGTCCATAACTTACTTAATACTTCATGCTTTTTATCATTAGTAATATCTTCATTATAAACATCCATTATAGCTAGTAATATTTTATTTAATGTATCTTTTTCCATAATTTCTCCTAAAATAAACTTAACTGATTAGAGTCTGGTAACTGATCAATTATTCCCATACTAACCATCTTATCAATTAAAGTCTTAGAAACCTTTCCTCTTCTTTGTAAGTCTTCTTTACTTAAGAATGGTTGTTTTTGTCTTTCTTCAACGATAGTAGTTGCAACAGCTGCACCTAGTCCATCAATTGTAGAAAATGGTGGTATTAAAGTATTTTCATGTTCATCATCAAGGACAAAACGATTAGCATCACTTTTCTCGATTGAGATAGGTGCAAACTTAATACCTCTAGCGGTAGCTTCCATAGCAACATGTAAACTTCCAATAATATTAGTCTCTTTATTAGTAGCTTCATATCCTTTTGCTAGTAAATCTTCATACCTTGCTCTTATAGAGTTATAACCTTTGATCATCGCTTCTATATCAAAGTCATCTTCTCTAATTGAGAAGTATGCAGCATAATACCATAAAGGATGGTAAAGTTTAAACCAAGCAATTCTAATAGCACTCATTACATAAGCACAGGCATGAGCTTTCGGGAACATGTACTTTATCTTATGACATGATTCAATATACCAATCGGGAATCTTTGCATTTTTCATCTTAGTGGCATATTCTTGCCAAGTCTCTGGGTCTTTTGAAGCTTTACCTTTACGAACAAACTCCATTATCTTAAAGGCAAGTTTAGGTTCCATTCCCCAGTTCATTAAGTTAACCATGATATCATCACGACATCCGATAACCTCTTTAAATGGTACCACATTATTTTTAATTAACTCACTAGCATTTCCTGCCCAAACATCAGTACCATGTGATAAACCAGAGATTTTAACAAGTTCCCCAAAGGTACTTGGTTTAGTTTCTACTAACATTTGAATAACAAAGTTAGTACCAAGTTCAGGAAGGCCTAGAGTTCCCGTTGGACAAAGTATATCTTCTTCTGTAACACCTAGTTCTTTAGTACTAGAAAGAAGGGAAAATATTCTTTTATCATCCATTGGTAAAGTGGTTATATCAAGACCTGATAAGTCTTGAAGCATTCTAAGAACAGTTGGATCATCGTGACCGAGAATATCCAGTTTTAAGACATCTTGGTCAATGGCATGGTAATCAAAGTGAGTAGTTCGCCAAAGAGATGTGTTATCATCAGCGGGATACTGGAAGGGAGTAAAGTCAAATACATCCATATAACCAGGAATAACAACTATACCTCCAGGATGCTGACCAGTTGTTCTTTTAATACCGGTACACCCAATAGCAAGTCGCTCTATTTCTACGTTTCTTTTCCCTTCAATTCCATGTTCTTCTAAGTAACCTTTTACATAACCGAAAGCAGTTTTCTCAGCTACTGTTCCAATAGTACCAGCACGGTAAACATTATCAACTCCGAATAATACTTTTGTATATTCATGAGCTTTCCACTGATATTCACCAGAGAAGTTAAGGTCAATATCTGGTACTTTATCAGCATTAAATCCTAAGAAGGTTGCAAATGGCATATCTTGTCCTTCTTTAGATAGTTTTCCCCCACATTTAGGACAAATCTTATCTGGTAAGTCATAACCTGATGAGTACTCTTTTCCGTAAGGTTCACCAGCCTCATCCATAAACTCTGAATACTTACAATCTTTATTACGACATAAGTAATGAGCAGGAAGAGCATTAACTTCAGTAATTCCCATCATAGTTGCTACGAAACTTGACCCAACAGAACCACGAGATCCAACAATATAACCATCATCATTAGAGTGTTTAACTAGTTTTTGAGCGATTAAGTAGATAACATCGAATCCTCCACCGATAACTCCTCCTAATTTCTTAGGTAGTGTTTTTTCTATCTCCTCACTACTCATTTCAGGATTCTTAATTTTCAAGTTTTCTCTAATCTTTTCTTTAACACTATCAAATCCTTTTAATAAGGTATCATGTAATCTTTTAAATGTTTCCCTAGTCTTATCTTCTTCCTTAACATTATCTCGTTCTATCTCATCAGTTATTGCTTCAAAGATACCATCTCCATAAAGTTCTTTACTAATACGTTCTTCAATATTATAAGGTAATGGGTCTCCATACCAATCTGATGCTCTTGTAAAGACTAAGTCAGTAACTGTCTCTACACTCTTATCAATCTTAGGCGAGAAAGGTATACCTCCTGTTTCAATAATAACTTCTATTTCACTTACCATTGATAGTATTTTATTAGGATTATCAATTACTATTAAGTTTCTAGTCTCTTCATCTAGGAAAGAGAAATCATTAAGCATCTCATCAGTAGTTCTAAAATGATTAGATGGTATTTCTTTTATTCCTCCTCTTGCTAAAGGATGACGTCCTCCACCTGGTACTTTTTGATTAACAATTATTTCTCTATATATTTTATCTTCTCTTGTTAAGTGATGAACATCCCCGGTTGCTACTATTAGTTTACCTGCCTCAATAGTAGTTCTAATAATCTTTTCTAAGTGAGCGATTAATTCAACTTCCGTACCAAAGTCATTAGTATCAATTAAATGTCTATAACACTCTGGTGGTTGTACTTCAACATAGTCATAGAATCTTATAATATTAGATAATTCTTCTTCACTTTTACTTTTCGCTTGCCGAAAGACTTCAGATTCATAACAACCACTACCAATTAATAAATCTTCACGATACTTTTCAACAATACTTCTTGGTACTCTTGGTGTCTTATATAAATAGGTTGTATTAGCATAAGAAATTATCTTAAATAGATTTTTAAGTCCTTTCTTAGTAAGTGTTAAAATATTAATATGATTTAGGGTACCATACTTATACATTTCACTTTGATCAACCATATTAGCAAGCTGTTCCATTGTCTCAATATTACGGTTATTTAACTTCTCTAACATTTTGTAAAAGACTAAAGCAGTTCCTTCAGCATCGTAATCTCCTCTGTGATGTGCCTCTTCATCCCAAGGTACATTATATCTTTTAACAAGGGCAGATAAACTATGTCTTGCATAATTATTATCAAGAGTACGTGATAGTTCTAAGGTATCAATAACAGGATTTTTAAACTCTCCAAGATTATATTTCTCATAAGCCATCTCTAAGAAAGATACATCAAACTTAGCATTATGAGCAACCATTGGTAAATCACCAAACCAGTTAATAAAGTCTTTAACAGCCTCTTCTTCGCATCTTTTACCTTCTAGCATCATATCCGTAATATTAGTAACATCAACTATTTTTTGAGGAAGAGGACGTCCTGGATTAATTAACTCATCATACTTTTCAATGATAACCCCATCTTTCATCTTAACCGCACCAATTTCAATGATAGAGTCAGCACCACCAGCATTAAATCCGGTTGTTTCAAAGTCAAAGACAACATAAGTATCATCTAGTAATACATCATTATTAGGACGTACAACAATATCTACACTATCATCTACCATTACTAATTCTGTTCCATAGATAGCTTTAAACTTTTCATCTTCTTCTTTTCCTTTATTATAATCTCTTACAAAGTTATAAACATGAGGGAAAGCTTGAGCTCCATTATGGTCAGTTATAGCAATACCTTTATGTCCCCATTTAATCGCTTGTTTAACAAGATCTAGTTCATCTACTACACCATCCATCTGACTCATCTTAGTATGAGCATGTAACTCTACTCTTTTTCTCTCACTTAAGTCTTTAATTTCTTCTTTATGTTTAGTAATAGGCATAATATCACGAGCATTTAAAACTAATTCTTTAGCAAAACTATCTTCTTTAACATAACCTGATATTAATAAATCTCTTCCTACTTTAAGTTCTTTACAAAGTCTTTCATACTCTTCTTGTTCATTACAAAACACTTTACATAAAATACTATCGGTATAATCAGTTATTTTTAAAGTAATTATTCTAAACTCACTCTTACTAGACTCAAAGTAATCAACCCCAAAAACATTACCTTCTACAATAACATTATTATCTTCCCCTTGAATCATATTTATCTTAATAGGCATCTGTTTAATATCAAGTCCTAAAATACAACCTTCATCTCTTTTTTTACTTCTTCTAGGACGAGGTCCAGGAGTAAAGTTTTTAAACTCTTTCTTCTCTTCCTTTTTCTCTTCTTTAACTGGTTCTACTTTTATTTCTTTTAATTCCCTATCTATTTCTTCTTTAATAGATTCATTTTCTCTTACTACAATCTCTATTTCTTCTTTATATCCCAATCTTTGATAATAAGGACTTATAATATCTTTTATCCTTACTAATCTTTTCTCTTCTATTATATTACTTGCTACTAATAAAAGTTTATCTTTATCTAATATCAAGTTAGATAGATATGGTTCTGTTATACTAATTAATCCTTCTTCTTTAGCAAGCTCTAGTAGTGGTTTATAATAACTAAGTAATATATTATTATCTAGATTAGTTATATTATAATAGATATTTGATGCTATCTTATCTTTATTTTTTTCAAGTTCTAAATAACTATCTATATCTGGTAATTTATCACTTAAAAGATAAAAGTTCCAGTTACCACTTTCTTTATCTACTACTAGTCTTTCTAACTTTAAAGAGTCAAAAAAAGAAGAATTAGTATAATCAATCCCCATTTTATCAAGTAAAATACTAATCTCTTTTTGCATACTTCTATTCCTCCACTTAAATAATTTCTAGTTCTTCTATTTTCAAAATATATTTTTGATTTTCTATGCAAAAAGTAATAAATTCTTTTAAGTTATAAGTAGCAAGACTTCTTTTTAGACTATACTTATCTACATCAAAGACAATACCATCTCTAACCATATAATTAAGCATATCATCTCTACTACTTCCAAGATACATTAGAAAGTATGGATATATTTGTTTCTTTAAGAACTTTAAGGAGTTATCTCCTTTTAAATAACAACTCTTCCCTTTTATTCTAGTAGATAATTCATTATCAATAGCAAGCTCTATTATCGCTTCTACTATTTCTTTATAATCAGACTCATAATCTTTTAATTCTTTTTTTAAGATATGACTCAAGATATCAATAACAGCCATTTCCCCATCTTCTTGGTCCCTCATCATTCCCCATGAGATAGTATTAACTTTTCTACTTTTTACCGTTTTCATCTCCACTGAGTTAAATCTCGGATTAAGAACTAAGACATGATATATTTTAATATCAAAGCGAACTAATTCTTTAAAGTGGATAATTAATTCTTTTTTTATCTCATTATAATAGTGCATTAGAAAAAGACGATATTCCTCTGTTTCTTTTCTTATTCTCTTATAAGCTTCTGTTTCTTTAACCATATCAAAGATAGTATCATCATCTGGTATATAGTTTTTAGGGTCTTTTAGAATCTTCGCTTCTTCTTTATACAAGTCTTTATAAAAATGGCGATAATTTTTCCAAAGTTTCTCTTTTAATCTTTGGACATCATTAGTAACAGATGGTAGAAAAAGTAAATTCCAGATTAAAAGATAATCATTCAAATCAAAAGATAAGTTCATGACATTTTCCCCCCAATCTATTTCTTAACATTAACTATAATAACATAAAACATTAATATTTTTAACTAAATTTTATACTAATTTTAAATTAGTCATTAAAAATTAGTAACTATATAATAGACAGCAAAACCAACTGCTACTATTAGAATAAGTGATAAAATAACTCTTAAGACAGTAAACATTACTGGTTCTTTTTTATTTTCATCTTCATCATCAAAGAAATCACCACTACTCAAATCCATTGACTTAGTATAGAATGATTTATCTATCTCATCTTTTAGTGGTTTACTTACTTCTTCCTCTTTAATAGGTTCTACTACCTCTTCTAAATTACTAGTAGCCATTAAATCACTTAACAAGCTAGTTTCTTTTTCTTTATCTATTTCTTCTCTTACTTCTTTACTAGTTATAGTATTAATTAACTCTTCTAATTCTTCTTCATTTTCAATAGGTTTATGTCTTTTTTTCTGTTCTTCCTTAAACTCATTAAGTTCTTCTTCACTACTTTCTAAGATATTATACTTCTCATTTCTTAGTTTTCTCTTCTTTTCTAATTCATCTTTTTCCCGAGACTCACGAGCTTCTTCCAACGCTTCTTTTAAATTATAATTACCTCTAGTATTACGATATAGATAATTAAAGTCATCTAGTTCTTTTCTTTCTTTTTTCTTTTCTACTAAATCATAATCTTTTAAGTAACGATAGCCTTCTCTTTTATTAGCATTTTCTCTTAAAGAGTCTAATGGTACCGCTTCTATTTTTGAAACATCAGTAAAATTAGTATACTTTTCGAAGTTATTAAAATCATCATATAAGTTTTTATTTCTACTAGTTCTTGTTCCTACTGTTTTATTTTCATTATCATATCTATTAACTCTACTAGTTCCACTACCCACTTGTATCACCTACTCTTATCTAAAATAATCATACCACATCTAACTAGTTTTGGGAAGAGAAAACACTTTACTAATTGGTAGATAATGCTATATAATTGGGGAAGGAGGAAAATTTATGAAAGTAAAAGTTAATCGTGATGCTTGTATCGGTTGTGGAGCTTGTGCAGCTATTTGTCCTGATGTTTTTGAAATAGATGATGAAGGACTTAGTAAAGTAGTTAATAGTGATGTTAAAGATGAAAACGTTGATGATGTAAAAGATGCTATTGACTCATGCCCAACTGGTGCTATTGAAGAAGACGAATAAGACTCTAGGTAATTATCCTAGAGTCTTATTTTTATTAGCAAAAAAATAGGCACTCTACAGCACTGATAGAGTGTCAAACCCAATTAATGGAGGAGACATTCACTTGCAAAATTAAACGCTCCTCTTTTTATTATATGCAAGTTTCCTTGCTTACATACCAATAATAGCATAAATTAGTGTTATTTTTTCGCAAAATTAGCAATAATAATTTATATTTTATTAAATTAATATATAATTATTATCTTTCATAGTCCTATTTTTATGCAGATTCGGAGTGGCACTCCGAATCTGCATAAAAATAATACCGTACAACTATACAATTTAAATCATTTTTCCATATAAAAACCGCGTTTCTATTTTGAACAAGAAACGGGGTTCATATCATTTTACTTAGTCATTTTCTTTTCTAAAGCATATACTTTAGCTACTTCTTTCTTAGTTAATGGACGATATTCTCCACTCTTTAAACCATCTAAGGTAAAGAAATAGACTTGTTCTCTAGTAAGTTTTAATACCTCAAAACCAACTTCATTTAACATTCTTTTAACCTGATGATTAATACCTTCATGAATAGTTAATTCTACAAAAGAAGTACCATTCTTATAATCTATTCTTTTAACTTTAGCTTTTGCACATCTTACCTTTTTATTATCAAGTACTACTCCACTTTTAAGTTTAGCAATAGTATCTCCTCTAACAATACCTTTAACTTTAGCAAGATATACTTTATCCACTTCTTTATTAGGATGCATCAAAAGATTAGCAAACTCTCCATCATTAGTAAGTAATAAAACACCAGTAGTATCATAATCAAGTCTACCAACAGGATAGATTCTTTCTTTAACTGGTATTAAATCAGTAACAGTTTTTCTATTCTTATCATCAGTAACACTAGTAATAACTCCTCTTGGCTTATTAAGTAAGAAATAAACTTTTTCTTCCCTAGTTAATAATTCCCCATCAACTTCAATTCTTTCTTTACCAGTTACTTGATAACCTAACTCTCTAATAACTTTCCCATCAACACTAACTCTACCTTCAAGCATTAACTTCTCAGCTTTTCTTCTTGAAGTTATACCACTAGCAGCAATAACTTTTTGTAATCTTTCCATCAAAGACCAACTCCTTTAATAACAATAATATAATAACATTAATCATTAGGAATTTAAAGAAAAAATTAACAAAAAGGGGCTGTCGAGAAATTAAGTAATTAATTTTCTTAACAGTCCTTTTTTTGTTTTACACTTTTTTTCTTTTTTTG
>CAKPPI010000035.1 GCA_934177545.1 uncultured Bacilli bacterium | reverse complement strand
GGGTAACTCTGGTAATGGTTATGCTAGAATTACCTTGATAAGTATAGATTAAGATAATATAATAATGTATAAATTAAGAAAGAAGGATAACCCATGGAAAATATAACAATAGAAATAGATAATAAAGACCTAAAACTAGCCCAAGAAATATTAGAAAAGTTAGGACTAGATTTAAATACTTATATAAATATGACCATAAAACAACTTATTATAAAAAATAGTATTCCCTTTAAAATAACCAATAACAAATAATCGTATAAAACCATACGATTTTTTTCATACTATAAATGTGATTATTATGAAAAAATATTTAAAATATATCCCAATATTACTTATTTTACTAATTAATCCTTTTTTAGATTTAATAAAAAGTAATGATATAGATAAAGTAAAATATAACTTATTAGAATTAGAAAACTATTCTTTAAAAGAAGAAATAGAAACTTTAAGTAATATTAAATATAATAATTATGACTATATAATAAGTAAAATCTTAATTAAAAACCTTTATAATAGTAATATTTACTATTTAAAAAGTAACTCCTTAATAGAACCCAAACATCCGGTTATAAACGATAAAGGATTAATAGGAATAACTAATACCAATAATACTTTAGTGCCTATTTCAAATCTTACCATCTCGATAAAAGTAGGAAATACTTTAGGACTATATAAAGATAATAAAGTAATTATAAATAAAGAAGTAAATATTGATAAAAATACTAATATTTATACTAGTGGTTTAACTAATTTACCTAGTAATTTATTAATAGGTACTATAGATACCTGCAGTATTAAAGATAATAATACTATCTGTAATATAATCCTAAATCCTATAGATACTAATTATTGTTTAATCCTTACGGAGTATACTATATGATTTACTTAATACTAGATATCTTATTTTATTCATTAACCCCTTTTAATACTAGCCTTTATTTATTCTATTTAACTTATCATAAAGATTATTTAAATATATTAAGTCTTATTATAATTATTTATTTAACTCATAATTTATTATATATACCTATTTTTATTATTATCTATTTATTTAGGAAATACCATTATTTTAATATATGTAATAAATTCTTACAAATTATGATAACTTATTTAATATTTTATAATATACATATTAATATTAATAATTTTTTAGGAATGTGTATTATTTATATTTATTTAAATAATTTTAGTATTACAGGTAGCAACGCATATTGATAATATGTAGATAATGTATATATAATGAATTGACATAAAATACAATATATGATAATATATTAATATCAAAGAAAAGAGGTAAACATATGCAAACACTAACTAATGGAGTTATAAACGTCCACGTTGATCCAAAAGACAAAGAAGAGGCTACTATCATATTAAAAGATTTGGGATTGAATATGACTACTTTAATTAATATGACTTTAAAACAGGTTATAAAAAGAAAGGCAGTGCCATTTGAAATAGCCAATCCAATATATAATGATGAATTAGAAACTGCCTTGAAGGAAGGTCAAATAATTGAGCAGGAATATAAAGAAGGAAAAAGAAAAGGTTACAATAATGCCAAAGAAATGGTAAGGTCTATACTAAATGATTAACTTAGATTTAAATACTAAATGTAAAATAGATTATACTAGTGAATTTAAGAAACATTTTAAAAAAATAGTTAAGCAAGGTAAAGACATTAATATCTTAATTGAAGTAATAACACGATTAGCAAATTGCGAAGAATTAGATGAAAAATATAGAAATCATAGCCTAATAAATGATAAAACTTATAGAGATTGTATGGAATGTCATTTAAAACCTGACTGGTTGTTAGTTTACAAATATATCAATGATAATTTGGTATTATTATTAGTAACTACTGGCAGTCATAGTGAAATATTAGAAAAATAGCATTAATGTAAAAGGAACTATCTCTAAGGTTTCTTTTTAATTTTATTAATTAAAAACAGCCTACCTACAGTATTTTATATAGTAGATAAGCTGTTTTGTCGTTATAGTGTATATTACTTAAAGTAAGAAAAATTCATAGAACTTAAAACTCTATGAAAACAAAAAAACGCACATTAATCTTAACTTATATTATAAATATACCATAAAAGTTAGCTAAATTCTATAAAAATTTATTAGAAAAAAATCTTAATTATGGTCAAAATTGTGGTCAGATAAATTTACTACAAACATAGGTGAATCCTTACTTTAAAACGTATTTTGTAGTCATTAATTAAAGAAACTATTGTGGTCAAAATTCTAGTCAAATGGCATTTAAGCCCAGATTTCACCTATAATTTTCATAGAGTTTTAAGCTCTATGAAAAGTGTAAATCATTTGTAAATAATGATTACTTAAATATTTTATTCTTAACATTAGTAAGGATAAAGAATTATGAAGAAGGCTAATTTAAATAGATTATTATTAAAAGAATACTTTTATATAGGATTATCTTGTATTTTAGTGATTACTTTTTTAATATTATCAATAAAACAAAATAATAAATATCTAGTAGATAAAGAGCAAATGGCAATTTTTATAGATGAATCTAGAATAGATACTTTTCCTGAAAAAGGAACAGTTGTCTTTTCGAGTGCTGACTGTGATAACAATGTTAATATCGAGTGGGATAATGATTCATGGGGATTATATGTTACTAATTTTACTACCAAAGTTAAATGTAATCTATATTTTAAAAGTGGTGAAAATGCTGTAACAAAGATAACTAATTTAGCCAGTACAGATTCTATCAATATGGTAAGTGATGATGCTGATAATAATATAAGATATATAGGAGCAAATCCAGATAATTATGTCTATTTTAATTGTAGTGATTATGCTAATCAGACAAGTGATGCTTGCGAAAAATGGCGTATTATAGGTGTATTTAATAATATCGAAAAAGAGGATGGAACTAAAGAGAATCTAATTAAAATAATTAGAAATGATAGTATAGATAATTTAGCTTTTGATTATACTAAAGATCAATCATCATCAAACTACTGGCCTAATTCAACATTAAAAAAGTTACTAAATGATAGTGCTTATTATTATGCAATGTCAGGAACATATTATTTTGGTACAACTACTTCTGAACCTAAAAGTGTTGATTACAGCAAATCTGGTTTGAAAAGTAACCTAACACATAGTGCAATAGAAAATATTGTATGGCATATTGGTGGTAGCAGTACAAATGAAATAACCTATAAAGATTTTTACGACTTAGAAAGAGGAACAAAAATAAATGATGGATATAAAACCACCTGGTTAGGAAAAGTTGGGTTAATATATCCTAGTGATTATGGCTATGCCACTTCTGGTGGAGCTGTAAAGTCGAGAAATGACTGTCTTAAATCTAACGCGAGTACTTGGCATACTACTGATTATGAAGAATGTCGAAATAATGATTATCTTTTTAAAGAAGGACACTATTATTGGACTATGACTTTAATAACAAATACAACAGACAAAGTGTTTAGAATTGATGATAATGGACATGTTTGCGATGCGTATAGTTATTGGCAAGATTTCAGAGTTTATCCAGTGCTATATTTAAAATCAAATATCATAATTACTGCCGGCAATGGTTCATCAAATTCACCGTATCAATTAGGCATTTGAAATATAAAATTATGTTTTTCATTGAACAAAAGTGCCCAAAACTGCAAAAATGTTGATTAACTTTTTAAAATTCTATATAATTATTATATAAATTTATTGAACAATAAGTGCCAAAAATGGTAAAAAAGTTCAATGAAAATGCCAATTTATTATAATAATGTCCGGAATAAGCAATATAAGCAATAATAGATTAAATTCTCTAACTAATGATTTAAAAACAAGAATAGAACTTATTTAAAAGCCTTAGAATTAGAAAATAAACAATAAAATATAATTAAGATATAGTTTTTTTAACACATGACTATATCTTTTTTTCTTTTCTATAAGAAAATATGTTATTATATGTCCCAAGGTGATTTGGATGTCAGATTTTACATTTTTAGATAAGGAACAAGTATTTGGTGAACATCAATTATCAGTTTTAAAAAAATATGGAGTAAAAGCAATTCAAACAGATTTTTCTATTCTTCTTGGTGGTTACAATGCTATTGATAATAACCATTATGGCTTTTACTGGCTAAAGAATTTAATTAACGATGAAGTAGTAGTGGTTAATTACAGTGGTTCTTTAAAACATGATGCTGATAATATAAAAAATGTTGCATCACGCCCAGTATTACCAATGAATGACGATATCAAAAATCTTATTGACAAAAAAGGAAATTTACTATTTTGTAGACGTTCTAAGCAGCCAAATGTTTTAAGAGAAGTAGAATATGGCTTTTATCCTCAAATGGCAGTATCAGATGATATGCAAAAAAAGTTAGAAAAAGAATATAGTATTTCTAATTTGGAATATAGTGGTAATAGTTTCACAGTAGATAAGAATGATTGGCTTACTAAAGATTGTGATTTTTCACCTTTAGTTATTCCAGAATATATTTATGAAGGAAAGCATTACGTCAGAGTTATAAATCGTTCTTGCTGTGATTTTGCTACTTTAAATGATGGTAGAAAAGTAAAAAGAGACGATTTTGTTTGGCTAGAAGTAAGTCCAGTTAAATGGTTAGTTGATAAAGAAACTAATCTTTTAGTAAGTGAATATTTACTGTTTTCTAATATCAGCTATTCATATAATAAAAATGATAAAAATAATTTTGAAGCAACCGGTATTAAGTGGTATTTAGATAATATTTTTGCTAAAGAATTAACACAAATGCTTCAATTTAATCAACCTAAACATAGTGAGACTGAAGAATCTGAAAAGTTACAAAAGGAACCAAATCCATATCATTTAGATTTTTCTAAAGTAAGTGAAGAAGATATTATTAAAGGAGTTATTCTTAGTAATGTAGCCGTATTCTTACATGGTAGAAGTAGCGATGGTAAATCTAGTAGAGTAAAACAGTTAGACCATGATTGTACAATCCTTTACTTAAGAAATGCTACTCCTGATAGTTTAAATGGTAAATCTGTTTATAATGAAAATACTGGTGAAATGCTTGATATACCACCAACTTGGTATAAAAAGGTCGTTGAAAAATGCGAAAAAGAGCCAGATAAAATTCATATTGTTTTCTTTGATGAACTAACTAATGCTTTGCCTAGTATTCAGGGCATGGCCTTTAATATTATTTTAGATGGCGAAGTAAATGGCATCTGGAAACTGCCTAAAAATGCAAGAATAGTAGCGGCTGGTAATGACTTAGATGACTCTTTGGCTGCTAATGAAATGGCTGAACCGCTATTTAATAGATTTGCCCATGTTTATATCAACACAACTACCAATGACTGGTTAAAATGGGCTGCTACTGAAAGTAAGAATTATACGTCTTTATCTTATGAGCCAAAAGAAAATCCTATGAAAATTCATCCTGCCATTTATGCCTTTATTTATTATGAAAAGTTATATGAACATAATATTTTAAGAACACGATTTGATGGTAAGAAACCTAATGCTGACCCTAGAAAATGGGAAATGGCTTCTAAGGTTTTATACCAAACTGGTAAGCCTGAAATGTTAAGAGCTTTAATTGGTGAAGTTTTAACTAAAAAGTTTATTGCATTCTGTAATCAAAAAGCAATAAGCTATAACGATATTATAACTAAGAAATGGGATATTGAAGCTGTGGCAGATGCGCATATTGGCACTTCAGAAAGGTATGCTACAACAGTTAGCTTAGCAATGCAGACAAAAGAAGAAGATTTAGAAATAGTTAGAGACTTTATTAGTTGGTTTGGTAAAGGGTTATTATCAATGTTTGATGCCATCTGGACTTACAATAATCCAAAAAGATTAGAAACACTTAACAATCTAAAATTAGTAAAAGCTAAAAAAGCCAAACAATATCTAGAGGCGGTTAACTTTTTTAATCAATTAGATTATATGGATAATAATCAAACACCAAACTTATAAATTTATAAAGATTAAAGAAGAAGGAAAGTAAACTTATGAATAAAGAAAAGTTAGAAATATTAAAAGACTATTTAAAATTAGGCGAGTTTCCTATATTAATAGAAGATACGTACAAAGATATTTTCAAAAATAGTATTCTTCTTGCTAATGACTGTAAAATAGAAGACTTAAATGGTCATTATGAAGGAGTAGACTTCTGCCCACCAGACTGGTATACCAAACTTCTAGAGCAAGCTAAAAAAACAAGACCAGTTCTTATGATTAGAAACGTTAACAAAATAGATATAAACGGCCAAACTAAATTTATAGAAATATTAAAATATAAGAAAATATCAACTTTTGACTTACCTAAAAACACTTTGATTGTCTTAACAGTAACCGATTTAGATAGTAATAAATTAAATGAAGAAGTAGCTTCTTTAGTAGCTATAATATAGGAGCAATTATGAATGTTGATATTGATAAAATAAAAAGAAAAATGTTGATAAAGTATCCTTTCTTTGGTAGTGTCATTGCTAACTTAAAATATATAAAAGATGAGGGTACTAAAACAGCCGCTACTGATGGTGATAATATTTATTATAATGAGGCCTTTCTTTCCCAATTAAAACTGGATGAACAAGTATTTGTATTAGCTCATGAAACTTGTCATATCATTTTCCTGCATGTTGATAGAAGTATAGGAAAAGACCCATCAATATGGAATATCGCCTGCGATGCCGTTGCCAATGCTTTTTTAAAAATTGATAAACTACCAGTACTAAAAGGTTCCGTTGAAATAGAAGGTGCCATTAATTATAATGCCGAAGAATTATATGAAAAATTAATGCAAATTAAACAAGAAAATGAAAAGTCTAAGAGCGCTAACGGCGACTCTAACAGTCAACAAGAAAATGAGAATCAAGAAAAATCTAACGGTTCAGGAAATCAAAGTGTTCAAAGTAGTTCTAGCAATAATATTGAAAGCGACGACTTTGATATTAATAGTATCACCCCACCAACTAACCACGAATTATGGAAAAAAGCTTTAGAAAAAGCTAATAATAAGACTAACGATACTTATGAGGGTGGTAAAAAAGAAAAATCTAATCCAAATAAACAAAATACCGATTCTAAAAATAAAGACAGCAATGGAGAATCAGATAACAAAAGCGATAAAGAAAAGAAAGTAAAAGAGTTAACAAAGAAATTTGCTAATATTGGTGAAAAGAATGCATTTGCTCAAAATAAAATTGAAAGAGCTAAAGTATTAGAAGAATTAAAAAAGTCATTAGCCCAAGAAGCAAGTAATCATGGTAATACAACTAATATGGAAAAAAGAGATGTAGATAATATTGGTAGTTCTAAACCATTAATTGATTGGCGTCGTCTTTTAAGAGAGACAATTACTTATGATACTGATTGGTCTTATCAAAATGCTACCATTGAAGATGGCTGTGTTGTTCCTCATTTAGAAGATATACCCAAACCAGTTACAGAAATAGTATTAGATACTAGTGGCTCTATTGATGAGACCTTATTACGTAATTTTTTAAGAGAATGTAAAAATATTTTTACAACTTCAAAAGTCAAAGTAGGGTGCTTTGATACTAAATTCTATGGCTTTCAAGAAATAAGAAATATTAATGATATTGATACTTTTCCTCTAGTGGGCTTTGGGGGTACTGATTTTGATGTTGCTGTTAATGCTTTTTCTAAAAGAGTAGAAAATAAAATTATATTTACTGATGGTTACGCCGATATGCCAAGTAAGAGAGTTAATGCTATCTGGATTGTGTTTGGTAATGCTAAAATTAATCCTCCTGGAGGCAAAGTTATTTATATAGATAGTGAGGCCTTAGAACGACTATCTGGCTTTTCTTCTGGTTATGGGCTTAGAAGAAAATTTTAAAAAGAAAAGAGTTGAAAAAAATGAATGATTTTACTTTTATAACTGGCGAAGATGTTTTTGGTAATGATGATCAAGTATTGGAAATCTTTAAAGTAGCGGGTACTAAATCACCATTAACTGATTATTCTATTATTTTAGGGGCTTATTATGACCCTGAATCTAAATTAAATTATGGCCCTTATTGGACTAAATCAACAGTTAGTAGTGATAAAAATGTTATTATTGTTGATGAAGAAGGTTATTCGGCAACTTATAGTATTAGCTTGCGGGATATTGGGGCTAGAGTTGTTTATAATTTGCCTGAAAATATTGAAAAAGAATTAACTAAAAATCTGGATACAACCACGGAACATATTTTTCAAGTAAAATACGGTTATTATCCACAATCGGCCTTAAATGGGCTAGAACAAGAGAAATTAGATAATATGCTAAAGCAGGGTAAATTGCAATTAACCAATAATTATTACACTGCAGATTCTAGAAAAGAATTCGAATATGATGAAATTTTTGCTCCTATTACTTTTAAAGAATATAAATTAGAAGATAAAAGATTAATAAAAGCCGTTGCCAATACAGGCTTGTATAATGGGTTTAAGTCCAAGTATAAAAATGGCGATAGTATTTGGGTTAATGTAGAACCAGTTTATTGGTTACTAGATACTAAAAAGCATCAAATGATAAGTGAAAAAATTTTATTTGCTGGTGTTCAATTTGCGGATAATTCTAATTTTACTAAGTTTGAAGAAACTAGAATTTATCAATTTTTAAATACTTGTTTTGCTAGAGAATTAACCCAAGGTTTAAGTGAAGAATTACTTCCAATAAAAGATTCTATTAAAGATACTAAATTTTCAAGTTCATACAATTTTGATTTTTCTAAAGTAAGTGAAGAAGACATTATTAAAGGGGCTATCCAAAGTAATGTTTCTGTTTTCTTACATGGCAGGAGTAGTGATGGCAAATCAAGTAGAGTAAAGCAACTAGATCCGGATTGTGTAATTCTATATTTAAGAAATGCTACTCCAGACAGTCTAAATGGCAAAAGTGTCTATAATGCCAGTACTGGTGAAATGCTTGATGTTCCCCCAACTTGGTATAAAAAATTACAAGAAAAGTGTGACAAAGAACCTAATAAACTTCACATTGTTTTCTTTGATGAATTAACTAATGCTCTACCTAGTATTCAAGGCATGG
>CAKPPI010000034.1 GCA_934177545.1 uncultured Bacilli bacterium | reverse complement strand
CAAAAAAAGAAAAAAAGTGTAAAACAAAAAAAGGACTGTTAAGAAAATTAATTACTTAATTTCTCGACAGCCCCTTTCTTTTTAAGCCTCCAAAAGAAATACTAGAAATCCTTTATAAGACTCAAATAGATCCAGTTTACTAGTTACTTCCCATGGTGCATGCATACTAAGTACTGGTAGACCACAGTCAATTACATCAACATTATAATTAGCTAGAATGTAAGCAATTGTGCCACCTCCACCTTGATCTACTTTTCCCATTTCAGTAAATTGATAAGTTATATTATTATTATCAAGAATATTTCTTAACTGAGCAATATATTCAGCATTAGCATCATTACTACCACTCTTACCACCGGCTCCTGTATATTTACAAAAAGCAAGTCCACCACCTAAATGAGCTTCGTTATTTTTATTACTAGCACTCTTATATAAAGGATCTGCTCCTGCTGTCACATCACAAGATAACATCTTAGCCTTAGATAATACTCTTCTATAACTTCCTTCTTTTTCATCTAATAATAAGCAGATATCTGCAATAGTATTAACAAAGAAGTGGGACTCCATACCAGTTGAACCCATACTACCAATTTCTTCTTTATCAGTAAAGATTACACAAGTAGTCTTTTTTGGTTTATCAACTTTTAAAATAGATTCTAAACAAGCATAAGAACAAGACCTATCATCTTGACCATAACCAATAACCATACTTCTATCAAGTCCTAAATCTCTTGCTGGAAAAGCTGGTACTATTTCAAGTTCGCTAGAGATGAAATCATCTTCTAAAATAGCATATTTTTCTCTAAGGATAGCTAAAACATTCTTCTTAACTGCTTCTTTTTCTTCCCCTTTTAAACTTTTACTACCAACTAAAACATCCAAGTCTTCTCCTTCAATAACTAAAGATGCAGTCTTTTTCATTTGATCTTTAGCAAGATGAATTAATAAATCAGTAATACCTACTACTGGATCACTACTATCCTCACCAATATTAACATTTATTTTACTACCATCTTTTTTAACTACTACGCCATGAATTGCTAGTGGTATAGTAACCCATTGATATTTTTTAACCCCACCATAATAGTGTGTATCAAGATAAGCTAAGTTATCATCTTCATATAAAGGATGAGGTTTTAAATCAAGTCTTGGTGAATCAATATGAGCTCCTAAGATATTGATACCATCTTTGATATTTTCTTCTCCTATTACAAATAGAGCAACTGATTTACCTCGATTATTAACATAGACTTTATCTCCACTTTTTAAGTTGCTAACATCATCTAAGTTTTGGAACCCTGCTTCAATCGCCTTATTAATGATATAGCTTGCACATTCCCTTTCTGTTTTACAGCTACTAATAAACTCTTTATAACCCTCTGCAAATTTCATTAAGTCATTAAGTTCACTTTCACTATATTTATCCCAATTATTTTTCATATTTCCATCCTCCATTACTAGTATAACAAAATATTAGAAAAAGTATAAAGATTTAATTAACATATTTTGACAAATTAATAGCTTATAGTCATTAATGAAGAGAAAATGACATATTTTGATTATAGGTGATATTCTTTGAAAAAATTCTTATTAATAATTATTATTTTAACTATTTTTTATCCCTTTACAGTACTTGCAACAGATACATCTAAAAGCTCTATTGTTATGGATATAGATAGTGGTAGAGTTTTATATGAGAAAAATGCTAACGAGAAAAGACTAATCGCATCTACTACTAAGATAATGACTGCTCTTTTAGCCCTTGAATCTAATAAGATGGATAACTTAGTAGAAGCTAAGGAAGAAATATTAAAAATGTATGGAACTAGTATCTATCTTAGTCTACATGAAAAAATGAAATTAAGAGACTTAGTCTATGGCTTAATGCTTAGAAGCGGTAATGATGCTGCTATAGTTATCGCTACATATCTTTCTGGTAGTGAAGAAGAGTTTGTCAAAAAGATGAATAAAAAAGCAAAAGAAATTGGCATGGTTAACACTACTTTTCAAAATGCTCACGGATTAGATGAAGAAACTAAAAACTATTCTACCGCTCATGATATGGCTCTTTTATCTAGTTATGCTTATAAAAATTTCAAAGAATATAGAACTATTACTAAAACTTATAAGTATCAAGTACAAACAGAGGAGAAAAGTTATCTTTGGTATAATAGAAATAAACTTTTAAAACAATATGAGTTTTGTACAGGAGGAAAGAATGGTTATACCCCAAGTGCTGGTAAAACGTTAGTAACTACTGCTAGTAAAGATAATCTTAATTTAACTATTGTTACTTTAAAAGATAGTGATGAATATAACACTCATAAGGAATTATATGAATTAATGTTTAATAAGTATAAGTATTATAAATTAGTTGATAAAGATAACTTTAATATTGATAATAAAAAGTTAAAAGATAAAGTATATATAAAAAATAGTTTCACTTACCCATTAACTAATGAGGAAAAAGAACATATTAAGATAGATACTAAGGTAGATACAAGTATCAAAAAAGGTAAAGTTGGCTATATTAGTATTAAACTTTATAATAAAGAAATTGGTAACATTAAAATCTATTTAAAAGAAAAAAAGAGCCAGAAGAAAAAGCTCTTTGGATTTCTAAATCGTTAGCAAGCTAAATTTATATATTCTTAGAAATATCTGCAATTGATGTAAATTCAATGCATAGAAACCATTTTTTTGTATCACTAGCTATTTTCGTTTTCAACTAGATAATCGGTTAATTTACTATTTTCTTTAACTATACCGTTTTCTTTATCAAGAGATTTTTCCCAAGTTTTTTCCATTTCATACTTAAAGAACTCAATCATTGGCGACAAATCATCTTCTTCATCAAACTTCTCAAGAGCAGCATAGTAATATTTCTTATCTTCATCATAAACAATAAGTGGTGGAAGATTATTTATCATTAAAATATAATTAGTAAGGGTTCTGCCTAACCTTCCGTTGCCATCAGCAAAAGGATGAACTTCTTCTATAACATTGTGAAAATAGCTAGCTATCTTTATAACACTTTCTGTATCTGATTTTGAAACACTAGTTACTTCTTCCACCAGATTTTGAATATCTAATTGTACGTCCGCTGCAGATGAACCAACCTCATTTCTCCCCGTAACATAATCGTGTTTTTTATATTCTCCTGGTCTTTCATCATTAACCAAGTATCTTCTTTCATCATAAGTTCCTTTTGTAAGCAATTTATGTATCTTTTTAATAAATTCTTCACTTATTGGTTCTTTAGCTATAATTTTATCTATTAAAAATTCAAAACAATGCTTCTGATTAGTAATCTCATAAAGAGTTCTTAAATCACCAGTAAAATTTATTACTTTACCATTTTCAAATATTTCTCTTGTATCGTGATATGTAATTTCAGAGTTTTCTATTTTCCCTGAATTATATGCAAAAAGAATACTAAAACTGTCTAAGACTGTTTTTAGTTTTTCTGGACTATCAATTTTCCTTTTTTGCCAGTACTCTATAACTTCTTTATATGTATATTTTGGTAATTTCATAGAATCATCCCTCTCATTTGCTAGTGATTAGTATATCACAATTATACTAAAAACTATGGATTAATTTGATTAAGTCTAATTAAATTAATAGATGGTCTATCAAACAATCTAAAGTCATACACATTAATACCTACTCCACTACTAATATAGAATTTAGTATTATTTATATTGTAATAACCATTCTTATATTTTTTAGCACCACTTCTTGTAGTAAGTGAACCAATTAGTGGTAATCTTACTTCTCCTAAGTGAGAGTGTCCTGCAAAAGCAAGATCAACACTATGTCTTGTTAGAACATCATCTATAGAATCAGGTTTATGCATCATTAAAATAGAATAAATATTATCATTTTTCAACTCACTATTATAGTAACCTAATAATGTATCTAAGTTTTCATTATCACTATTTAATCCCATTAACAAAATAGCATCATCTTTTTGATATATTAAATCATAACTATTATCTAAAATAGTAAAACCAACATCTTTTAAAATAAGAGAAGTCTCTTCAGTATCATTTTCTCCTAAAACAGCATATTTTAGACTACTAGCTGATAATTTTTTTAATTCTTTTATCAACTTTTCTCTTTCTTCAGTAGTTAATTCTTTACCATCTAATAAATCTCCGGTAAAAAGTAATAAGTCTGGTTTGCTCCTATTTATTAATTTAACAGTTTCACTAACCATCTCATCTCGAGCATTATGTAAATCTGAGAAACTAACTATTTTATAGCCATGAAATGATTTTGTTATTTTACTACTTGCTACTTTTTCTTCCTTAACAATCATTTTAGTAGTAGCTATTTCTGTTACATATAAAATAAAGAAAAAAGAAGCTACTAGAATAATTATAATTAATAAAACAATTCTTTTGATGATTTTTACTTGTTGTTCTTTCTCTTCATCCTTAATTATTTCTAATTGTTTATCTTTATTTAATTCGCTTCTTTTTTTCACATTAACCATATCCTTTACTAAATTATATCAAGAAAAATTATTTTCGTATATAAATTTTATAGTTTTTCTCACTGTATACTAATTTATAGTCAATAAGCTCTTCTTCTTTATAGAACATTACATCACTATCAGATAGTACTAGATAAGTAAATTTATATTTGGCTAAAAAGTCTTTTATTTTTAAATTACCTGTTTGCAAGTTATAGTATTCTTTTAAGATATCTTCTTGCTTATTAATACTTTTCAAAAATATTTCTGGTCGTGGATCTATATAAGTTTTATAACCATTAAATTCTAAGTAACTTCCTTCATTAAAATCATTATATAGTAAAACATCTTTAGTAGTATGACTATCAAGATAATTAACTACTTTTTCTAGTGGATGTTTATCTGGTTTTATTACTACTATATTAGAAATGATTATTAAGTAAAAACAAGTTACAATAATAACCATAAGTTTATCTATCTTAGTAAGATTAACTTTCTTATAACTTCTTGCTCTATCTTTATAGTAATCTGCCAAAGGAAATAGCCCTGCTATTAATAAGTAACAATAATTTCTAATAGAGCAAACTGTTAAAATAGTAGTACCTAAATATAAAAGAAAATAACGAGTCTTTATCTTTCTCTTAGAAAAATAATAACAGATTAGGATAGCAAAGATAGTTAGATAAACTATTAATCCTGATGTTTCTTTAATAGATGGTGATTTAACTTCTGTTACAAAGTATTTTAAGTAAGGATTATTTAAGGCTTTATAAGTATAAGTTAACATATCAGTACCATATGGATTAATAAATCCAGTTAATAAAACAAGTATTAAGGTAACTAACAGTGGTCCTACTTTATATTTATCTTTAGTAAAACAACTAAACTCTTTTAAGATTCCTTCTACTATATAAGGTAAGATAAAGCATGGCAAGATAAAGAAAAGTGATCCATGCAAGTTTATCTCTAATAGTGATAAGAAAGGTAGTGGTATTAAGTATTTAGTCTTATTAGTTTTTACATATCGTTCTAATAGATTAAAGTATAAAAGATAGATTACAAAGGAAATAACTTGTGGTCTTGATGTTATAAAAAGGGGTAACATTATAAGAGAAAATAATAGTGTTAAAAATAAGGATAAGTAGTATTTATTATCACTTACATAAGAACATAATTTATAAAATAGATAGATAATTACTGTAAATAAACTAGTTATAAAGATAGATATTCCTAGATTACCACCTACTTTATAAATAACTGCAAAGATAATAGCTGACAACCACTGTTGCATTACAAAAGAAAAGTTATGATGCATCGTAAATGGCTCGATATATAAAATACCATTCTTTAAAATATAGTTACCACTTTTAATAATAAAGTAAGTATCATTATTTAGATTTATATTTTTAGCTAAAGAAAAAATAATAGGAATTAGAAGAAGAAGAATTCCTATTATTTTGGGAGGAGAATAATTTTTTAGTCTTTTCACCTATAGTATCTCCTCTTTATTTTCCATTTCCACTCTAACAAGCTTTGAAACTCCAGACTCTTGCATTGTAATACCATATAAAGTATCAGCATACTCCATAGTCTTCTTCTTATGAGTTATTATTAAAAATTGAGTCTTATTTTTATAGTGTTCTAAATACTTACCAAACTGAGAAACATTAGCTTCATCTAAGGCTGCTTCCACTTCATCAAATATACAGAATGGTAACTTTCTAATGTTTAATATAGCAAATAGTAAACTAATAGCAGTTAGGGTCTTCTCACCTCCTGATAACAACTGAATAGTTGATAACTTCTTACCTGGAGGTGATGCTATTATCTCAATACCAGTAGTTAATAAATCATCTGGATTAGTTAATTTTAAATCAGCACTTCCACCATGAAACATCTTAGAAAAGACTACTTTAAACTCTTCTTTAATCTCATTAAAAGTCTTTAGAAACTCATCTTTCATTACTTGATCAAGTTCATCCATTATCTCAAATAAAGTAGCTTCAGCTTTTTCTAAGTCTTCTTTTTGATGTAGTAAAAACTCATACCTTGTTTTAACTCTATCATACTCTTCTATTGCTTGTAAGTTAACCATACCCAAGTCTTTAATAATCATTTTATATTGATTAACTAATTTTCTAGACTCTTCTATCTCTTCTGTTAACTGATACTCTTTTCTTGCTTTTTCATAGGTCATTGTATATTCTTCTGCTAAGGTTTGTAAATAACTATTAAGTTTAACATCAATTCTTGATAATTCTATTTCTAAGTTTTTAATAGTATCTTGTTTTTTCTTTAAGACTCTACCTTCATAGGTATCTTCATCTTCAAAACTAGCTAGATTACTCTTTAATGTTTTTAATTTATCATCTAAGAACATTTTCTTCTTTTCTAGTTTTTCCTTATAAGTACTTTTCCTATAAAACTCTTCAATAAGTTCTTTTTCTTTTTGATCAAAGCTATCAGTTGATGCTTCTAATCTTTTAATAGATTCATTTTTTCTTACTAGGTTAGCACTCAATTCTTTATGTTTTTTATCTTTTTCCGTAATGGTGATTTTAATATTTTCTAACTCTTTATCTAACTTATAATAGATATCTTCTATAGTAGTAATCTTTTCTTCACTTTCTTTAATATCTAATAATACTTTCTGTCTTGATTTAGTAAGGGCTTGATAAGTTCTTCTAAGTGATTCTATTTCTTGTCTTATCATAACAGAACTTCTTCCTTTATAAAAAGTTCCACCACTCATAGAACCACCTGTGTTTATGACATCACCATCTAGAGTAACTATTTTATATTTATTCATAGTCTGTTTTGCAATTACTAAGGCACTATCCATATCTTTAGCTAGTAATACTAGACCAAACTGGTTATAAATTACATCTTTATACATGTCTTCTGTTTTAATTTTATCTGCTAAAATACCATAATAGCCATCTATTCTTTCTAGACTATTTTTAATATCTTGTGGAATATATCTTGGTTTAATAATATTTAAAGGGAAGAAAGTTGCTCTTCCTTTCTTTTTATTCTTAATATTACGAATTGCTTCTTTAGCACAGATATCATCTTTTACTAAGACAAAGTTTTTACTAGCAGCAATGGAAGTATCTAAAGCTTTAGCATAAATATCATCAATTGTAACTACATTACCAATCGTATTATAAATACCTTTTAGAGATTCTTCTTTTAAAAGGTAGCGAATCACTTCTGGTAAGTTAGAGCCTTTCTCTTCTTCATTTACTAAAAAGTCTATCTTATGCTTATAACTTAATTGATCTTGATCTATTTTACTATATTCACTTAAATAATTTTTCTTAGCCATCTTAGTAGAGTCTAATTCTTTCTTTTTAGTATTTACCTCTTCTTCTTTTGTTTTAAGTGTTTCATTTAATTCTTCTAGTTCTGTAGCAAGTAGTGATAATTCTTTCTTATCTTTAGATTGTTCTGTTAACAAGATTCTTAACTCTTCATCAGTTGATCCTTCTTCTTTCTTACGTCGTTCTAATTTAAATAATTCTAAGCTACTTTCTTGTCTTACTACCTCTTCAGCTGTTTTAAGTAGTTCATTTTGAACAAAGGTTATTTCTTTTTGCAGTTCATCTTCTTCTTGTTTATATTTTAATATTTTACTATCTCTTACATTTTCTTCTTTCAAAGCAATTAATACTTCGTCATCTAATTTTTTCTTCTCAGCTGTTTTTAATTTTTCTTCTTCTGTTAAATGATATATATCATAAGCAAGAAGTGCTATTTCAAGTGACTCTAGTTTTTTCTTATATTCAAGATATTTCTTAGCTTCTTCACTTTGTCTTTTTAGTGGAGTTACTTGTAATTCTAACTCGTTGATTATATCTTGTACTCTATCTAAAGCTTCATGGGTACGATCTAGTTTTCTTAAAGCTTCTTCTTTTCTTTTTTTGTATTTTAAAATACTAGCTGCTTCTTCAAAAATAAGTCGCCTTTCATCCTTACTTTCACTTAAAATCTTTTGAACTTCACCCTGACCAATTATATTAAATGATTCTTTTCCAATACCACTATCTAGGAATAAGTTTAAGATATCTTTTAGACGACACTTTTGGTTATTTAAAAAGTATTCATTCTCGCCACTTCTAAATACACGTCTTTTGATTGATACTTCTGTATATGGAACGGTTAGATAGTGATCATTATTATCAAAGACTAATTCGACAGATGCTACATTTTTCATTTTTCGTGAAGCACTACCAACAAAGATGACATCGCTCATTGCTCCATCACCTCTTAAAGTTTTCACTGACTGCTCTCCAAGTACCCAACGAACAGCATCTACAATATTACTTTTCCCACTACCATTTGGTCCGACAATACATGTTGTTTCATCATTTAATACTATATCTATTTTATCTGCAAATGACTTAAAACCATTTACAATTATTTCTTTCAAGTACATATCTTACACCTACATTTTCTATAAAGATTTTATCAAATAATTGATTATTTAACAAGTGATTTAGATAAGCAAATGGGAAATACTAAAATATTAAAAAGTAACTTTATATTAATTGGTTAATTACTATATCTATGTTATTATTTTTAACAGGAACATTTATAGATGAGTGTCATCCTTCTTATACATTTTATAAGGAGGTGGTGATTGATGAAAACTAAGACTTTT
>CAKPPI010000033.1 GCA_934177545.1 uncultured Bacilli bacterium | reverse complement strand
GCACAAACAAATACAACAGATTCACCAATTAAAACAAAACTAGATAATTGGTATAAAACAAATATGACAAGTTATACCTCAAAATTAGCAGATAAAACATTCTGTAGTGATAGAAGTATATCAAGTGGTTCAGGATATTTAACAACACCAACAACTTTATATGGAGCATATAGTCGTTTATATGATAATAAAAAACCAAGTTTAAAATGTAGTCAGGATAATGATAAATTTAAAATGTCTAATGAGAGTGCTAAGTTAAATTATCCGGTTGCATTGATAACAGCAGATGAAGTAGCTTTGGCTGGAGGAAGAGCTTACTATAATGGAGCATACTCACCAAATAGTAATTATTATCTATATAATGGAAAGTACTTCTGGACGCTCTCTCCGTCTAGCTTCTCTTCTTACAGCTCGTATGCGAGCGTTTGGTATGTGTTGCCATCAGGCAGTTTGCTTCCGTGGAATAGCGTGGCGACTTCCCTCGGTGTCCGCCCAGTTATCAACCTAAAAGCTAATACACTGATAACTAAAGGTGATGGTTCATCACTTAATCCTTATTCTATAGGATGATAAGTAAAAAATAGAACATTTGAAAAAAATGCTCTTTTTTGTCTTAAAATATGATATTATATTACTAGATAGGATGGCGATGTAAGATGGTTAAAAATCCAGGGAATTCTTTTACACTTTTAAGTTTAGTTTATATCATATTATTAACAATTGTGTACTTTTCCAAACCACGTGCTAAAAACTTGGAGACTAAAATATATAGTTATATAGTAATAACCTGTTTAGTAGGTTGTATAGTTTCTCTTGGTACTTATTTCTTTATGTTTCATATAGATATGTATCCAATATTAAATGAAATATTTGCAAGAAGTTATTTACTGTTTATCTTAAGTTATACTTCACTAGTTTCTTATTATGTTCTTGCTATATCAATAAATGATAAACTATCAGATGAGAGAAAAGAAAAATATATATTCTATAGTAAAGTAGCTGTTATGGCACTAACTATCTTTTCTTTTTTACTAGCACTCATACTTCCGATGGATTATGTTAGTGGTAAAGATATAGTTTATTCAACAGGACCTGCTGTAAAGTTTGTTTTCTCTTTTACTAGAGGGTATGCAATTTTATGGATATTAATACTAATCACTAAGATAAAAAGAATAACTGAAAAGAAGTATTATCCAATGATATTATATATTATCTTAGGAGGTATGATTTCTTATATACAAGGAGCTCATCCTGAATACTTATTATCAACATCTATGATTGTATTTGTAACCTTCTTAATGTACTTTACTATTGAAAACCCTGATGTAAAATTAATTGCTCAACTAGAACTTGCTAAGACAGGAGCAGAGAAAGCTAATAGAGCTAAGAGTGATTTCTTATCAAGTATGTCTCATGAGATAAGAACACCACTTAATGCTATAGTTGGTTTATCAGAAGATATAGAAAGTTATAAAGATAGGGTACCTAAAGAAGTAGTAGAAGATACAACAGATATTAAAAATGCATCAGATACTCTACTTGAAATAGTAGGTAATATCTTAGATATTAATAAAATAGAAAATGATCACATGGAATTAGTAGAACAAGAGTATAACTTTAAAGAAGAAATAACTAAACTAGCTAGAGTAACTGCTACTAGAATAGGAGATAAACCGATAGAATTTGAAATGAATTTAGCTATAGATATACCAGATATATTAATAGGTGATAAGCTTCATGTTAAGACTGTTGTAAATAACTTATTAACTAATGCTATTAAATATACAGATAAAGGAAAAGTAAGTTTAACTGTTAAATGTATTAATAGGGGAAATAATTGTAACTTAATAATAAGTGTTCAAGATACGGGTAGAGGAATAAAAAAAGAAAATATAGAGAAACTATTTACTAAATTTGAACGTCTAGATGAAAAAAATACTACTATTGAAGGAACGGGACTTGGACTTGCTATTACTAAATCATTAGTTAACTTAATGAATGGTAAAATAAATGTTCAAAGTAGATTTGGAACTGGATCATTATTTGTAGTTAATCTTCCACAAAAAATATCTAAGAGGCAAGAACTTAAGAAAGATAAAGAGAGTAATAGTACTAATACCAAAATAAATACTAGTAATAAAAAAATATTAATAGTAGATGATAATAATTTAAATATAAAAGTAACTACTAAGATTCTTAAAGACTTAAAATATCAAGTTGATGATTGTAATTCAGGAAAAGAATGTTTAGAAAAGATAAGTAAAGGTAGTAAGTATGATGTTATTTTAATGGATATAATGATGCCAGAAATGAGTGGAGATGAAACACTAAAGGAATTAAAGAAAGATGATAGTTTTCTAACTCCAGTAATAGCACTTACAGCTGATGCTTTATCTGGGTGTGAAGAAAAGTATAAAAACTTAGGATTTAGTGATTATCTATCTAAACCATTTAAAAAAGATGAACTTGATGAGAAACTTAAAAAATTATTAGGTAATGATAATAAGATATCTTGGGATAATGTTGATGAAGTTGTTATTTGTAGTGATAAGGAGATGAATTAATTATGAAAAATATTACAATACTAGGAGGCGGAGTTTTAGGTAGTCAGATAGCTTATCAAGCAAGCTATATGGGATTTAATGTAGTAATATATCTTAGAAGTGAAGGAAGTATAGAAAGATGTAAACCGAAACTTGCTAAACTAAAAGAAACTTATATAGAGTCTATTAATTTAATGGCTAAAGATAAATCTTATGATTCTTGGTGTAATGGAATATCATCATATGATGATTTTGATAAAGATAAATGTTTAAAGAAAGCAGAAGATGCCCTTAACAATATAAAACTAGAACTAGACTTAGCAAAGGCAGTAAATGATGCTGACTTAGTTATTGAATCAATGAGTGAAGAGCTTGAAGCTAAAAAAGATATGTTTATAAGACTTAGTAAGGTACTACCTAGTAAAACTATAGTAGTTACTAACTCATCTACTATGTTACCAAGTCGTCTTGCTAAGTATACAAATAGACCAGATAAGTTTTTAGCTCTACATTTTGCTAACTCTATTTGGAAAAATAATATAGCAGAGGTAATGAAACAGAAAGATACAAAAGAAGAATACTTTAATATAGTCTTAAACTTTGCTAAAGAAATTAATATGATACCACTACCAGTTAGAAAAGAAAAGTCAGGCTATCTTTTAAACTCTATGTTAATACCTTTCTTGTTTTCTGCTCTTGACTTAGTAGTCAATGAAATATCAGATCCAGCAAGTATTGATAAAGCTTGGACTATTGGAACAGGTTCACCTGAAGGACCATTTCAAATACTAGATACAGTAGGGTTAAAAACAGCTTATGATATAGTAGAAATGTACGTTAAGATACCATCTTTTCTAGCTCCTTATAATTTTAAGGGAATGCATAAATTACTAAAGAAATACTTAGACGAAGGAAAACTTGGAAAAGCTAGTGGTGAAGGATTTTATAAATATGAGAAGTAGTAATGATAAGGGAGAATAATATGAAAAAAGAACTGATATTTAGTAGTTTATTAGCCGTAATGATAGCAGTTATTGGTCTTACTAAGTTTGCTTTTAAAAAAGATATAAAAGAAACTAAAGGAGTAGATGTAGTACCTACTATGGAAGATGCTATTACTAAAGATAGTAGTTGGTGTCCTACTTTTCAGTTGGTATTTAATGATTTAAAAAATGATATTGTAAAACAAGATGTTAAGTTTGATAAGAGTAATACCTTTCTAGATAATTTAAATAAAGAAGAGTTTGCAGAAAAAGATATATCAAGTGATTATTATTATAAGACTTATGGAGTTAAAAGTATTGAACTTAAAAATAAGATAATTAAAGGAATAAAAGATAAATTTAATCAGAAAAGTGATATCTTAGATAAGTTTGATTTTGCTAATTCACCTCCTAATAGCTATTTCTTCTATAGTATGTTATATAGAGAATTTAAATATCCTAAGAAATTTAATAAGTTAGATAATGGAAAATTTAATGATAAGTATGATAATATTAAATACTTTGGAATAAAAGATAAAGATGAAGAATTAGCAAAACAGATAAAAGTGCTTTATTATAATAATGAAGATGATTTTGCTATTAAGTTACTTACGACATCAAATGATGAAGTTATAATTAATAAGAATCCTAAGGGTAATAATTTTAGAGAAATATATAATAATATAACAAATAAATCTAAAGAATATAAAGATAAGGAGTTTACTATAGAGAGTGATTATTTTAAGATGCCATACTTAAGTCTTAATGTTATGAAAGAATATAAAGAGTTAGAAGGACAACCTATTAAAGATAGTGAAGGTAATTTAATAGAAATAGGGACTGCTATTCAAACAATTAAATTTAGTCTAGATGATGTAGGAGGAAAAATAAAAAGTGAGGCAGGCATGAATGTAATGAAATCATCTATTGAGGATAATAAATCAAAAAGATACTTTTATGTAGATAAGACTTTTGCTATCTTTCTTAAAGAAACATCTAAAGATAAACCATACTTTGCAGCAAGAGTTGATGATATAAGAAAATTTCAATAAAGTATTGACCGGGAGTTAACCTCCTGGTTTTATAATTTAATTGTACTAAAATTAAGGAGGAATGAAGGATGAAAAGTTTAGTAGTTTATTTTCTTGTACAGGGAAAATTATATTAGAAATATTACAAAGGGTAATAAAGAGATAGTAGCAGAAGAAATTAGTAAGTTAACAGGAGCAGATAACCAGTTAATGCTTATCCTTATAACTATCAAGACTGTTGTGATGTAACAAAGGTTGAGGTTACTAATAATATAAAATAATCTATATTGACGAACTGTTTGGTGTGGACACTACCTTATGTCAATCTTTACAGCTTTAGCTATAGAGAGAGTAATTAGGCGGTTTTATTGGAATTTACTAAATATAATGAAATTTATTATTAGACGATGTTTAGAGTAGAGAAAATAAATTATCTTTAAGAGATATAAGTATGATATCAATAGCTACTCTTATGGGAAAAGGAATCTTAGATAGTAGTTTAGCTTATCATATTAAAAATGCTAAGAATAATGGTTTAACCAAAAAGAAGTTTGTAGAAATAGTAACTCAGCTAGCTTTTTATATGGGATGACCTAATGCTTGGGCAGTGTTTAAAATGAAAAAGGAAGTTTATATAGATGAGTAAAAATTGTTTTCTATTATAAGAAAAATGTGATTTTATGTTATTGAGGTGAAAATAGGCAATATTTCATAATAAATAACAATCGTGAAAATATATAAGCTATAGACATACGAAAACCTGTATGCCCAACTATTATAAAAATGTGATAATATATATTTGAGATGAAAAAATATCTTAGAAAGGAATGATGTTAATGAATCAAAAAGAAGAATTTGATAAGGAAAATGTTTTTGGTTTAGGAAAGGAAAATGTAGATTTTGCTAAGTACTTTATTGGTAAAAGTTATCTTAATCCTTTGACTAATCCTAAAGAAACTGTGTTTTTAGCTAATGTTACGTTTGAACCAGCTTGTCGTAATAATTGGCATATTCATCATGCTACTAAAGGTGGTGGACAGATACTAATTTGTACAGCAGGATATGGTTGGTATCAAGAAGAAGGAAAAGAAGCAGTAAGTTTAAAACCAGGAATGGTAATTACAATACCTGCTAATATTAAACACTGGCATGGAGCTAAAAAAGATTCATACTTTAGTCATATAGCTATTGAAGTACCTGGTGAAAATACATCTAATGAATGGTGTGAACCAGTAACTGATGAAGAATATGACAAATTAAATTAAAATATAAATAGTGGGAGGTTTTATATGAAAAATGAGATAATTTTATTTGAAAATCAAAATGTTAAATTAGAAGTTAATATGAAGGATGAGACTGTGTGGCTATCTTTAGAACAATTGGCAACTTTGTTTGATAGAGATAGAACGGTAATAAAAAGACATATTAATAATATTTTTAAAGAAGAAGAGTTGGATGCAAATGAGGTATGTGCAAAATTTGCACATACCACAGCTCATGGAGCTTTAGCAAGTAAAACTCAAACCAGAGAAATAGATTATTACAATCTTGATGTAATAATTAGTGTTGGTTATCGTGTTAAATCACAAAATGGTATTATCTTTAGAAAATGGGCAAGTAAAATACTAAAAGACTATATGTTACAAGGATATGCAGTAAATCAAAAAAGATTAGAGTATCTAGAAAAAACAGTTAAACTTATAGATATTGCTAATAGAATAGATAAAAATTTAAATAATAGTGATGCCCAAGAAATTTTAAAAGTAATAGGAAACTATTCAAAAGCACTTGATCTTTTAGATGATTATGATCATAGGACATTATTAAAACCCAAAGGAAATAACAGTCAAAAGCAAATAAAATATGAAGATTGTTTAGATGTAATTAATAAATTAAGATTCAATCAAGAAAGTAGTCTCTTTGCTATTGAAAGAAATAATGGTTTAGAAGCAATAATAAATAATATTTATCAAACTTTTGATAATAATGATGTTTATAAAAGTATAGAAGAAAAAGCCTCCAACTTCTTATATATGATTGTTAAAAATCATGTTTTCATAGATGGTAATAAAAGAATAGCCGCTACACTATTTATCTATTTCTTAAACTATTATAATATTTTGTATAAGGATGATAATCAAGTGATTGATAATAATACACTTACTGCTTTAACACTACTTATTGCTGAATCAAATCCAAAAGAAAAAGAAATTATAATCGATTTAATTATGAACTTTTTAAGTTAGAAAGAAGGATATTATGAATAAAAAGCTAGTAGTATACTTTTCATATACTGGTCATACTAAAATGATTGTAGATAAAATTAAAGAAAAACTAGACTGTGCTGTTTTAGAAATAGAAACAGTAATACCATATTCAACTGATTACGATACAGTAGTTAATGATGAACAAAATAGTGAAAGAAGTAATTTTTTACCAGAAATTAAAGATATAAATATAAACCTTAATAATTACAATGAAATAATTTTAGGAACTCCTGTTTGGTGGTATAGACCAGCTCCTGCTATTAGATCATTTTTAACTAAATACGATTTAACTGGTAAAACAGTTATTCCTTTTGCTACTAATGCCGGTTGGTTAGGTAAAACATTCATTGAGATAACGAATATGTGTCCTAACTCTAATATTAGAAATAACATGAATATAGTATTTGAAAGTGATGCAGATAACTTAGTAACTAGTGAAGATGAAATTGATAACTGGATTAAAACTATATAAATAAAAATGACTACAGTAAATAGTCGTTTTTCTATGGGATACAATATTTACTTAGAATAAATTATTTGCTAAAATAATGTTGAAGGTGAGGTATATTAATGAAAAAGAATGGTTTTACGCTTATTGAACTACTAGCAACAATAGTTATTATGGGATTAATTATTGCGATGATTTCACCATCAATTTTAAATTTACAAGAAAATAATAAAAAGAAAAAGTTTGATTTATATGGAACAACTTTAGAAGAAGCAGCTAAACTTTATGTAAGTAAAGAAGGAGTTGATATCACTGGACTTGGTATTTCTGATTGGAAAGGATGTGTGGATATTACTTATCAAGATTTGCTTGATAGTAATTTGATTAAGGCTTTTGCAGATAATGATTATGATTGTAGTACTTCCAGTGTTAGACTTACAAAGACAGCAAGTGGTGAAACATATACTTATAATTTAATATGTAAATCAAAAAAGACTAATAAGAAAGATTATACTTCAAGAAATATACCGGATAATACTTGTACTGTTAGTCAACAGTAATATTCTATATTAGAAAAGGAAAGTGATATGATGGAACTTTTATGTCCAGCAGGCAATAAAGAAAGCTTAATAGCAGCTATTAATAATGGGGCAGATGCCATATATTTATCGGGAAAGAAATTTGGAGCAAGAGCTTTCGCTTCTAACTTTTCTAATGAAGAACTAAAAGAAGCTATTAGAATAGGAAAAATATATGGTGTAAAAATATATGTAACAATGAATACCTTAGTAAAAGAAAATGAAGTAGATGAGTTTCTTAATCAGGTAGAGTTTTTGTATTCCAATGGAGTAGATGCTATCTTGATGCAAGATTTTGGTATGATTTGTTTATGTCTTAGAAAATATCCTAACTTAGAAATCCATGCTTCTACGCAAGCTCATAATTCATCACTTCAAGGAATAGATTTTCTTTATAAATTAGGAGTTAAACGAGTAGTATTACCAAGAGAGATGAGTATCGATGAAATAAAACTTATTAAAACACCTATTGAAAAAGAAGTGTTTATTCATGGTGCTCTTTGCGTTAGCTATTCAGGAAGATGTTTGATGTCCCAAGTATTAGGGGGTAGAAGTGGTAATAGGGGAGAATGTGCCGGATGCTGTAGGTTCCCTTGGAAGCTGTATAGGAATAATAAATTATTAAGAGAAGGTTATTTACTTTCTATGAAAGAGTTAAACTTAAGCGAGGATGCTTTAAAATTGACCCCTTATGTAGATAGTTTAAAAATAGAAGGTAGAATGAAAAGTCCTACTTATGTAGCATTTATAACTAGTTATTATAGAAAAATTTTAAATGGTGAAAAGGTAACTGACTTAGATAAAGAAATATTACAAAGTCTTTTCTATAGGGGGTATACTAAAGGACATTTATTAAACAGTAAAGATTTAGTGAATATTAAGTCACCTAATCATATTGGACTTCCTATTGGAAAAGTGATTGACGTAAATGATTCAAAGATAACTATCTTACTTGATAAAGAATTAAACCAAGAAGATGGTATTAGATTTTTAGATAGTGGTAAGGGAATGATAGTTAACTATCTTTATGATATGAAAGATAAATTAATATCTAAGGGCAATCCTAAACAAAAGATTATGTTAGATAATAAGATAGGATTAACTAGTTTAGATACAGTATCTTTAACTACTAATCATAAGTTAATAACTAAGTTTGATAATATTACTAAGAAAATTGATATTACTATAAAAGTAGTAGCAAAGGTTAACAAACCATTAGAAATAACCTTTATAAAAGATAATATTATAATAAGTGAAAAAGGTAATATTGTAGAAAGAGCAATAAATGCTGTAGTTACTAAGGAAAGGATAATAAGTCAAATTAAGAGGCTTGGTAATACTCCATTTGATTGTCATGATATAGATGTTTTACTGGATGATGATATATTTATTCCCATGGGGGAAATTAATGTTTTAAGAAGAACTTTAACAGAAAGATTAATTGGTAAGTTAATTATGAATTTTAAAGAACCAGTTATTGAAAAAGTTAATCTAGATTATATTGATTCTAGTGATATTGATATTAATGATTATAAATCTATAGATGAATGTCAATTTGATATTAAAGATAAGAAAGGTATTATTCATGAAGTAATAGATGGTAGAGAAAAAGATTTTATAGCAGCTAGTAGTTGTAATATAACAAATTCATATACAGCATATTTCTTAAGTTACTATGGTTATAGAGGAGTTTTCCTGTCAACGGAACTTACTGATTATGAACTTGATTATTTAGCAAGTAAGATTAAGGAAAAGACATCTATCAAATTATTTGTAGAAGATAATATCAATAATAAAGTAATGACTATTAAAGGTAATATACTAGATATAGATAAGTTTAGTGATTATTATTTAGTGGATCCCAAGATGAGAAAGTTTAAGGTTATTTATGATGGTAGATTAACTAATATTTATTCACCATATAAATTAGATAGAGATAAACAATCTATTGATAATGTTAATTTTATAAAAAGTACTTATAACTAGATAGTTTTCTTAATAGCCTTATAATGACAGCTTTCTGTAATAGAAAAAGTAAGACCAGTGTTTGATTTTTTATGATAAATAGTATCTATAGAACTGTTAGATAATAAAAAACTAAGTTTTATAGCACAGCAACGCACTCCATAGTAATATGGAGTTTTTTGAATGATCAAATTGTGATTTTATTAAGCATCATATAAAATAAATCTAAAATCAATTTTTACATATTTTAAAGACATAAAAGCACGATGAAATAATACCAAGCCAGTATTAAATAATGACATTATTCTTGATTTTTTACCATTAGA
>CAKPPI010000032.1 GCA_934177545.1 uncultured Bacilli bacterium | reverse complement strand
TATTTTTTAAATTCTTCGCTATTTATCATTTCTTGAATTTCTTTTATGCTACCATGAGCCAGCGTCTGCGACGTAAATAATTCAGGATAAGTTTTAAATTCTATACTATTAACAATATTTTCAACTTCTTCTAAAGTTGTAGAGCCAAATCCGATACAGGAAGCTACCACTAAATTCCAAGTTTTATCTAATCCTAACTTTTCAACTGCAATTATTAAATCTTTATTACAAGGTAAAACTGATGTATTCTTATTAATAGACTCTACTCCATAATTTTCTTTTACATAATTATATGTATCTTTCAAACTATTAGGTTCTGATGATAAGACATGTAAACATGATTCTATTGATGAAAATGATACATTGTTTTGCTTTAAAAAATCAATATTATCCTTTATAGCATCAACATTCCTATATAAAATACTAGGACACTTTTCTATATTTTTCTTATTAACTTTTAATTCATTTATTAAGTAATCTAGTGTTTTATCAATATCTTCATATTCGCCTTTAGATAAAATATTATTATTTTTGTTAACAATATTTTCTTTTGAAACACCATATTTATCACATAATAATTTTAAACTATATTCTTCTATCATAAACTTTCTCCTCTACTTTATTCATACATTATTTCGATAAGAGATGAATCTTCTCCTAGTTTATCTACAAAATCAGTACCTAATCTAGTTTTTAATTTTTCAAACCTGTTTATAAAATCTTCTACTGGTAACAGAAACAAATCAAGAGATGATAATAATAAATCCTTAGCATAATAAACATTATTTTCTTGTAAATATCTAAATATTTTAGAAATATTTAAAACATCAATCTTTGCTATTTCCTTATCAGAAAAATTCTCTCTTAATACTTTAATATCAAGACTATCTAACTGCATTCTTACTACCACCTTTCTTTGTATCTTCATCAAAACTAAATTTACTAAAATCATATTTTAGCATCTGTTCTTTTATATCTATTCCATATTTTTTCTTTAATACACCAGGTTGTTTCCCAAATACCCTATTTAATTTATCATTTTCTATTAAAGGCATATTATTATCATTTAAATAATTTATTAAAGCAAAGTTTTGACTTGGTGAAAGTATCAAAAACGAAGTAGTTAGATATCCATCAATTTTATAATACTCAGCCATTTTAAATAAAACAGGTAGTTTAATAATCATTTGTTTAGATTTTGCTGCAACTGAAGATGTTAACAACTCTTTATATCTTATATCATTCCAATATGACATTTCTAATAGTTTTTGAATATCTTCTATTTTAGCATGAGCTAGTGTTTGCGAAGTAAATAACTCTTTATGCTCTTTAAATTCTTTACTATGTATCATTTTTTTAATATCTTCTATCTTGGCATAAGCTAATGTTTGTGAGGTAAATAACTCCGGATGTTCTTTAAATTCTTCACTGTGAATTATTTTTTTAATATCTTCTATCTTAGCATGAGATATTGTCTGTGACGTAAATAATTCAGGATATTCTTTGAATTCTTTACTATTTATAATTTCTTGAATATCTTCTATTTTAGCACGAGATAGTGTTTGTGATGTAAATAACTCTGGATATTCTTTAAACTCTTCACTACGTATCATTTCTTGAATTCCTTTTATCTTAGAATGAGCCAGTACTTCTGAGGTGAATAACTCTTTATGTTCTTTAAACTCTTTGCTATTTATCATTTTTTGAATATCTTTTATCTTAGCATGAGCTATTGTCTGTGATGTGAATAATTCAGGATGTTCTTTAAATTCTTTGCTATTTATCATTTCTTGAATATCTTCTATTTTAGCACGAGATAGTGTTTGTGATGTAAATAACTCTGGATATTCTTTGAATTCTTTACTATTTATCATTTTCTTAATTTCTTCTATCTTAGCATGAGCCAGTACTTCTGAAGTGAATAACTCTGGATGCTCTTTAGATTCTTGGCTATCTATCATTTCTTTAATTTCTTTTATTTTACCATGAGCCAATGTCTGTGACGTAAATAATTCAGGATAAGTTTTAAATTCCATACTATTAACAATATTTTCAACTTCTTCTAAAGTGGTAGAGCCAAAACCGATACAAGAAGCTATCACTAAATTCCAACTTTTATCTAATCCTAGCTTTTCAACTGAAATTACTAAATTTTTATCACAAGATAAAACTGATGTATTCTTATTAATAGATTCTATCCCATAATTTTCTTCTACATAATCATATGTGTCTTTCAAACTATTAGGCTCTGTTGATAATACGTGCAAACAAGCTTCAATTGATGAAAACGATACGTTGTTTTGATTAAAAAAATTAATATTGTCTTTTATAGCAGCAACATTTCTATATAAAATACTAGGACACTTTTTTATATTGGCCTTACTAATTTTAAGTTCATTTATTAAATAATTTAGTGTTTTATCAATATCATCATATTCTCCATAAGTAAGTATATTATTATTTTTATTAACAATACTATCTGATGAAATACCATATTTATCACATAATAGTTTTAAGTTATATTCTCCTATCATATTTTTCCCCCTTTACATATAATTTTCGTTATATTATACCATATTTATAAAAAAAGGAAAAGAACTGATAAATTAGTTACCAGTTCTTCTATTTTTTTCATATCTTAAGTCTTTTACAAGATTAAGTACTACAAATACTAAACATATTGAAATAACAATAATTAAGTTTTTACTTAATAAGTTTCCTTCAATAGTCATTAATGATTCTCTTAATAAACCAATTGTATAAGTCATTGGTAATAATGGATGTAAGAATCTAAATGATTTAGTTACTGTTTCAATTGGGAATGTTCCTCCCGCTGCTGCAAGTTGTAAAACAAGTAGAATTAAAGCAATAAACTTACCAACATCTTTAAAGTTTAGAATTAAAAATTCAATAAGAGCTACAAAAGTATTAGCAATTAATACTATTGAAAAATAATAAAGTGGAATAGATGTAATTTCAAAATCTAATAATACTTGTAGTAAGAAGGCCAAAATGATACCAGCCATAGTTCCAAGTACATGATAATAGAATGTTCTTTTTAAATGATTTGGATTATCAATAGATAATTTTTCAAATCTATTCTCTTTATCAAAGTATAAGATGATATATAACATTAAAGCTCCTACCCATAAAGCAATAGAAATAAAGAATGGTGAGAAAGCTGTTCCATATGATGGTACTTCATTAACTACCTTTTTGTCTACTTTAACAACATTTTCACTATATTTACTTATATCTTTTAATGGAGACACCTCTTCTTCTGTTGCATCTTTCTTACTCTTAACTGTATTCTTAGCATCTTTAACACTATTATCTAGTGTTATTAAACCATTATTTAAAGTCTTAGAACCAGATGATAAAGTTAATAAACCATTTTTAATAGTAGTAGAATTAGTTAATAATTTATTAACTCCTTGATTAAGAGTATCATTACCCTCTTTTAATTTATCACTACCTACTTTAGCACTATTTATAGCAGTTTGTAAGGCATCTATTGAACTAGGTAATGTCTCAAGTGATGCTGTTTTTTCATTTAATTCATTCAAGCCAGCATTTATCTTGTTATTACCATCTACTATAGCATCACTACCATAACTAATAGTTTCAAAACTATTAAGTCCTTTCTCATTCTTAGTAAGTAGGAAAACACTTGTCTTATATAAGTTAGTCATATCACCAGTTGTATCACCAAGACACCTTTCTCTTCCTTCACAACTACTACTTAGCATACTAACAATAGTATTAGCAGCATTATTTGCATAAGTTGATATTTTTTTACTACCTTCCACATAATTACTAAGACTAGCAGTAAGATTGTTTGATCCAAGTGTCAAGTTAGCAATACTAGTTGTTAATATTGGAGCACTCATCTTTAACTCATCTAGTTTTGATGTTTCCAAACTTAACTTATTTAATCCTTCATTTAGTTCATTAAAGTTAGTAGTAAAGGTATTTGATCCTTCACTTACTTGTTCTAAACCTTGATGAAACTCTTGATAACCATTAGCTAAAGTATCGGTTCCATCACTAACACTTTTACTACCATCAACTAACTTATCAGTTCCATCACTTAACTTGCTAAAACCATCTACTACGGTATCTAGTGAACTTGGTACTTTTTCTAAACTACTAGCAAGACCAGCTATTATCGTAGCATTAGCTGTATTATCTAGATTAGCTTCTACAGTAGTTACTACTTTATCAATTATTTGACTTGCTAAATAATTAGTCTTTTGATTTGGTGAATAAGTAATTGTTGGATGTTTTTTCTTACTACTACTAGCACTTTCTAGGCTACTAGTAAAATCTTTTGGAATAGTTATTACAGCATAATACTTTTGATTAGTAAGTCCATCACTTGCCTTATCTTCATCTACTACACTTAATTTTAAAGTGTTTTTTTCTTTTAAGCTATTAACTAACTCCTTACCTTTTTCTCCTTCATCTTCATTTACAATAGCAACCGGTAAATTATCAAGATTACCTTTTCCATATGGATTCCAATATGCTTTTAGATAAAAGAAACTATACATAAAAGGAATTATTAATACTGCTAATAAAATAACATAATTAAATAAACTTTTTTTCTTTTTATCTTTCATTTTATTTTTCCCCCTCTATAAATAAGCCATCTTTTAAGATAGCAGTTACTTCTTTAACTACCCTATCTTCATCTAACTTTTCATCATATTCAAAGAATATAGAAAAACATACTTTATAAATAATGAATGCCGCTAAATGACTATCACATTTTTTTATTTCTTTCTTAGAAATAGCTATATTAATCTTTTCTTCCAAATAGTTTATTACCGCTTCATCATATTGACTTATGAAGTTTGTATTACCACTAATATCTTTCATAATGGTTCTAATGAAGTCACTATTCTTTCTAAAGATTAATATTTCTTTTAATCCCTTTGTTATTCTTTCTGAAAAAGATTTCTTTTCTTTTAAGTTTTCTTCAAAAACTTCTGTCATTTTCTCCAATTCTTCTTTAATAAAGTACTCAAACAATTCTTCTTTATCATGAAAATAATTATAAATTGTTTTTTTAGTAACACCTGCTTTAGAAGCTATCTCTTCCATCGATACTTTTTTATATCCATAGTCGGTAAATAAACTTCTAGCAGCATTTACTATATCATCCTTTTTCATCTTATTTCACCTCGATACACCAATATACCAATTCGGTATACCAGTATATTTTATTCACTAATTGAATAAATGTCAAGACTTTTTTCTTAAAATGCTTTATTTTTTTCATAATATTATGTTATAATCTATTCATGCACATGTGGCGAAATTGGTAGACGCGGCAGACTCAAAATCTGCAGAAGTAATTCTTCGTATGGGTTCGATTCCCTTCATGTGCACCAAATTAGCAAAAAACTCGAACTATCACAGTTCGAGTTTTATATATATAAATTATTTTTTTAATAATGATTTTACTAATACCTTTGCTTTTTTCAAAGGATTATTTTCTTTAACAGTATCCACTTTTTCCGTATTAGTATAATCTTTATTAATTGCACTATCTATCTCTTTAGTAGAAATATTTAAATTCATCTTTTTATTAAATTCATTTATAAATCTTTTAGCTCTTTCATAGCCTCTTTCTGGAATAGTATTATGAGAATATAATATTTTTAACGCTACTAACTGTAATACTTTATTTCTTAACTCAACATCACAATTATGATCATACACACACTTTTCAAGTTCAGTAAAACTAAATTCTTAACTATACTTTTCTTTAAATAAATTTAATAATTCATCGAGTGTAATATTATCAGTATCAACGTAATCTTTTAAATTATAATCAATTTGAACCTTTCCACTATCAGTATCAGCATGTAATAAAAAATCAGGTAATTTACTACTCATCAAAAATTGATTATCTTCAACATTTTTTCTATATATACTCATAAATAGTATTGGCTTTTCTGCTACTATTTCATTCTTATCATTATATACATTTCTAAATCCTTGACCAGTAGAACGATAATCACATTCCAGCAAGTATAATTGCTCACATGGTAGTCTATACATCAATTGCTTTATACTCATTACCTTTGCTAGTGATTTTACATCTTCAAAATCAAAGTATCTTATTCCCTCATAATACTCCATTTCACGTTCTGGATATTTAATCTCATACCATAATGTAATATTATTTATAAGTTCCTGTAAATCTTCCATATCAATAAAAGGGTGATATCCATTTTTTACTGTTCTCTTTAACCAAGATAATAATTCCTTATTTTCAAATACATTATATTTTTTTGAATCTTGCTCATAAAATTTTGTTGCTTCTATAATTGTCATACCAAAACCTCCCGTTTGTAATAACAATTATAGCATAAATTTTTACGTATTGATAAAATTTTCCTTTTTAGCTATAATATTATTAACTTGTGGGGGGAAAATTAAAATTATGGCATACTATAATAGAAAATATCAAGAAATAAAATTAAATAATATGGAATATCTAAGTAGTGGTGGATGTGCACAAGTCTTCTACGATAAAGAGAAAGTATTTAAAGAATATTCATCAAAAACAACATTAAATTGGCGATTAAGTGAAGAAATGTTTGATATACTTAAAGATATTGATAATCCAAACTTTATAGAATTGTTTGATATTTATAGTGATTGTAATCGAATAGAATTATTTAAAAACAGAATAAAAAACAAACCATTTATAGTAGATGCTTACACAGCAAAATATTATCCAGGAAACAATTTAGTAAATGTAATGTTTGAACAAAAGGACTATTTATTAGAAAATATAGAAAATCTAGAAAACTTATTTGAAACTTTTTCTGATTATAGAATATGTACTGAAGATGTAAAAAAAAGAAATACCATAATTAATAGAAATGGAATTGTAATAATAGATCCTGATTTATTTTATATGTTTAATAAAAATACAAGTAAAGACTTTAGAACACTCATAAATAAGAGAAGATTATTAGAGTTACTTAGAAGTATTATGCTAAATTCAGAACCAGGTGAAGTCGATTATCAGACATTTAATAATGGTATTGATATGGAAATACTTGACTTCAAAGTGACTGAAGAAACAAGCATTAGCAATGAAGTAGCTAAAAAGTTAAAATATGTAAAAAGACCAATAGACCTTTTTAATAAAACTACAAAGAGCAAAGGAAATTAACTATGACAAGAAGAATGTTTAACGAAGATGCCTACTCTCTAGGATTATTATATCTATATAAATATAGTAATAAAGAACAAAAAATGGCTTTATTAGATGACTTAAAAAAGTTTCATCAAGCTATTGAAAATATACTAGAAGAAAATAATAGTAAAAGTTATAATCTATATAGAACAATGTGGCTTGATAATGAAATTTATTTTACCTCTAGTAATAAAGATGGAGAAACATATTGTATTTTAAAACCAGATTTAAATATTCAAGCGGTGGAAACTATGTATATAGACGCAATACCAAAAGAACATTTATCTGCAGCAGAATCCAACAATGCACTAAAGTATTTAGGATTAATTAATGTTAATGAAAAAATCATTTGTAAAACTGCCTTTTATAATGGACTAGTAGAAAAATACAAATTAAAATATGAACTACCAACTAGATATCCTAAATTAGATATTACTGAACAATATAACTCAATAGCAGAAAATGGTTTTATAGAAAAGTTTTGTTTAACTAAAGAAGAGAAAAATATAGTTAAAGCTTTAAGAGATCAAGAAAAAAGTTTTCAAAAAGTCAAAAAAATGTAACACACCTTTGTTACATTTTTTTAGTCATCTACTTCTTTATATTTAGATTCATATAAATCTACTTCTTCATCTTTTGCCTCGCTACTTAAGAAATCTCTCATGTCGGGCAGTTCTTCAATACTAGCAAGTCCAAAATAGTCTAAGAAATCACTTGTTGTTTCATAAAGAATTGGTCTACCCGGTAAACTACTTCTTCCAGATTCTTTTATAAATCCTTTTGCTACTAGTTTTCTAACCATTTGTGCACTAGCAATGCCCCTTAACTGATCTATTTGAATTCTTGTTAATGGTTGATTATATGCAACAATAGCAAGAGTTTCTAAAGCTGCTTGACTAAGTGAGTGAGTTTCTTTATTTTCAAGTAGTTTTTGATAATACAAATGATGTTCTTTTTTAGTAGTAAGCTTAAGTTTATTACCTAAAAATTCTATTTTTATTCCCCTATTATCTTTAGAGTACTCCTCTTGTAAAGTAGCTATTAATGCTTTAATCTCTTCAAAATCTATTTCTAGTATATCTTTTATTTGTTCAAGAGATAATCCATCATCTCCTACTACAAATAATAATCCTTCAAGTACCGCTTCCATTTTATACCCCCTCACAAATTATCTCATCATAAATTCCCTCTTGATGAATAATTAACTCTTTATTCTTAGCCATTTCTAAAATAGCTAGAAAAGTAACTACTATATATTCCCTACTTCTAATAGAAAACATTTGATAAAATGATACTTTACCTTTTTCTTTTAAAAGATTCTTTATTTCATGTCTTCTACTAGATACTGATATACCTTTTTTAGTAACCTTAGTATTAAGTGGTTTTTCTTCTTCTTTTCTAATTAAGAATTTTTTAAAAGCATCTATTAGTAAATCAACAGAACCACCTTCAAAAGTAGTTTCTTCTTCTTGATAATTACTATATTTTTCAGGAGCTTTAGTATATATTTCACTTCTTAACTCTTCTTTTTCTTTTAAATCTTTACTTATCTCTTTATAGGCTTGATACTCTAATAATTTATTAACTAATTCTTCTCTTGGATCTTCCTCTTCTTTCTCCATCTCTTGTTTCTTTTTAGGTAGTAACATCTTAGCTTTTATTTCTATTAATTCACTAGCTAAAACTAAATACTCTGATATTTCCAAATTAACTTTTTCCATATTATTAATATATTTAAGATATTGTTCTGTTATTAAGTTTATCTCAATATCAAAGATATCCATTTTATTTTCTTTTATAAGATGAAGAAGCAAATCAAGTGGTCCTTCAAATCCATCTACTCTAAACTCCATACTATCAACCTTTCACTTGAAATTATAACAAATAATAGCATTATTTTCAAATTATTGTTATACTTTAGGTGGTGATTTTATGAAACAGTTTGTTAAAAGGGATGAAGCTTTCATTTGTATTAATTGTGGAAAGGAAATTACTCCTTTAGGATACACAACAAGAGATCATTGTCCATACTGTCTTTATTCTATTCATGTAGATGTAATGCCTGGTGATAGATCTAATACCTGTAGAGGTATTTTAAAACCAATCGGTATTGAAAAATTTAAAGATACTTATAAGATTGTCTATAGATGTGAAAAGTGTCATGAATACCATAAAAACATAATGGCTACTGATGACAGTTTAGACGAAATTATTAATATTTCTAAAGGAGTTTGATTTTATACTAATGTAAAAAATTCAGCAAACACTGAATTTTTTATTATTTAGTCAACTTTGTATGGATTTAAAGATGTTCCATCACCTTTAGTAATTACCACATCTTGTTTTAGATTTATGACAGGACGTACTCCCATTAAAGTCGATACATCATTCCATGAATTCAAACTACCAGATGATAATACTGACCAAGCAAATGCATTTGAACTACCTGAACTAAAGTATGCAGGAGAAATGGTCCAATAATACTGACCATTATATAAATAATAATTACTATTTGGGGAAAATTTGTCATTATAGTAGGTTCTTCCCCCAGCAGCTACTACTTCATCAACCTGAATTAGACCAATAGGATAATCTAACTTAGCACTCTCATTAGACATTTTAAATTTATCATTATCTTGGCTACATTTTAAACTTGGTGTTTTATTATCATATAATCTAGTATATGTTCCGTATATTGTTGTTGGAGTTGTTAAATATCCTGAACCCCCTGTTACACTTCTATCATTGCAAAATGTTTCATCGGCTAATTTTGAGGTATAACTTGTCATATTTGTTTTATACCAACTATCTAGTTTTGCTTTAATTGGGGAATCTATTGTATTTGTTTGTGCAGATAATAAACTATTGGAACTATAACTTATTGGTTGTACTTTCATAGTAGTTTCATTACTATATCCAGTTATTTTATAAACTACATTACAACTAGTATTTAAACAACTATATAACTG
>CAKPPI010000031.1 GCA_934177545.1 uncultured Bacilli bacterium | reverse complement strand
TTACAAGAGGTCATAACAATCTTAAACATAGTATCAGTAGTACCTGGTATTACTTTACCATTTTTAATAAGATTATCTCTTAATCTAGAAAGCCTTGAAGATATTTTTTCGTCTAACAAAGTAGTATTCACCTCCTTTCGCCACTAATCTATCACAATAAAAATTAGAAAGCAAAAAGGAAAAATTGTAAATTAGACATGTTATACCCTGCCAATTTATTAAACATATCAGAAAATATAAAATCTCCTTTCTAGAGTAGAAATTTGACTTTTTTTTCATTTTCATGTTAAGAAAAATGATGTATAATAGTGTTAGTTTGGTAGGTGGGAAGAATGGATATTACTTTTGCTTCTAAAGAAGAACTTTATAAAAGAGTTAAACCAGCATTACGGACTAAGAAAAATGAATTTAAAAAGCTAGGTTATTCTTATATAAAAGAAACAGATATTTGGAATTTTCTGATTAAAAAGAAATGGAAGAATGGTAATCAACTTTGTCTTGCTGATATTGTTAGTGATATTATGCATGTTCAAAAAGAAGAAGTAGATGAATATCTAAAATTAATGCATCAACAAACAAACGACAACAACAATTTAGAAATATTATGAGGTGTGAGAAATGAAAAAAAAGAAAAAACAAATGATTGGCAAACTATTATGGATTTTTATTATCACAGCATTAGTTTCTGCCTTTTTTAAGCCTCTATTTCAAGATTTGAAATTCGGTCTTGATTTACAAGGAGGATTTGAAATACTTTATCAAGTTAGTCCGATTGATGGAAGTAAAATGACAAAAGAAAAATTAAATGCAACTTATAAAAGTATGCTAAAAAGAATTGATTCACTAGGAGTAAGTGAACCAGAAATAGTCTTAGAAGGTAATGATAAGATTAGAGTAAAACTAGCTGGGGTAACAAACCAAGAAGATGCTAGATCAAAATTATCAACTGTCGCTAATTTGACATTTAGAGATTCAAACAATAATCTACTAATGACAAGTGATGTCTTAAAAGCAGGGGGAGCTAAAGTAGGACAAGACCAAAGTGGAAAACCAGCTGTTGCTCTTAGCGTTAGAGATAAAGATACTTTCTATAAAGTAACTAATAAAGTAAAAGATATGAGTGATAATGTAATAGTTATTTGGTTAGACTTTGATGATAGCAAAGATAGTTATTCAAATGAATCATCATCATGTGGAACTAGTGATAGTCACTGTTTATCAGCAGCTAAAGTATCACAAGCCTTTGCAAGTGATGTAATTATTCAAGGTGACTTTACAGAAGATGAAGTACAAAACCTAGTAGACTTAATAAACTCTGGAAGTCTACCAACAAAGTTAACAGAATTATCAAGTAAAACAGTAGGAGCATCATTTGGAGATGCCACTTTACAGAAAACTTTAATAGCAGGCGTTATTGGTATAGCTTTAATTATCTTTCTATTATTAGTTTTATATCATTTCTGTGGTATTTTATCAGCAATATCTATTATCCTATATACATTCTTTGTCTTTGGAACATTTTGGTTAGTAGGAGGAGTATTAACTCTACCTGGAATTGCGGCATTAATACTAGGTATTGGTATGGCAATTGATGCTAATGTCTTATTATATGAAAGAGTAAAAGAAGAACTTAAAAAAGGAAAAAGTTTACCACTAGCCTTTAAGATGGGTAGTAAATCAAGTTTTAAAACAATAGTAGATTCAAATCTTACGACTTTATTAGTAGCTATTATTATGTTTGTCTTTGGGGAAAGTAGTGTTAAAGGATTTGCTACTATGTTAATTATCAATATAGCAGTTACTATGGTAACTATGGTAGCAATAACAAGAACATTGATGAAAACATTTATTAATACTGGCTACTTCAATGATAAAATAAGCTTCTTCCTAAATGTTAAAGAAGAAAAAGAAAATAAAAAAGCTAAGAAGCCACTACTAGATTATTCTAAATATTTTGCAATTTTTTCAAGTATCATCTTCCTAGTCGGAGTAATATTTACAGCTACTAAAGGATTAGCTCTTGGAATAGATTATCAAGCAGGTAGTGATATTAGTCTAGTAACTGATAAGAAATTATCAAGTAAAGAATTAACAAAAGATTTAAAAGAATTAAAACTAACAAAAGTAGAAATAGATATGCGTGATAAAGAAGCAGATCTTAGAGTTAAAGATATCTTAAAGAAAGATAAAGTAGAAGAAGTAAAAAGCTACTTTGAAAATAAATATAAAGCTAATGTAGATATTGGCGTAGTAAGTAATGTTGTAAAACAAGAACTAATTAAAAATGCTATCTTTGCTATACTAGTTTCCTTAGTGGGAATAATTATCTACATAAGTATAAGATTCCATATAAGCTTTGGTATTTGCTCTGTTTTATGTCTACTACATGATGTTTTACTAATGACTGCTTTCATGGCTATTTCAAGAGTAGAAGTTGACTCAATGTTTATAGCAGCAGTCCTTGCTATTATTGGTTATTCAATAAATAATACAATTGTTGTATTTGACCGTATAAGAGAAAACCTTAATGGTAAAAATATAAGTAAATTAACTGATAAAGAAATTACTGATGTAGCAAATATCAGTATGAAACAAACAGCTTTAAGATCTATTTATACATCACTTACTACCATTATTCCAGTTATTGCACTAATTATTCTTGGTAGTAGAGAAGTATTATCATTTAATCTTGCTATGACAGTAGGACTTATTGCTGGTACTTATTCATCACTATTTATTGCTCCATTATTATGGACTAAGTTTGCCAAACTAGGATATAGTAAAAAGCAAAAAATATATAGTGAGAAAACAGAAAAGACTATAACAGGAATAAATGATTAATAAATAAAATAAAGGGAGGTAGTATTATGGCTCATAAGAAAGATATGGTTAAAATAGATGATCTTTTAGAAAAACTAGACTATATGAAAGAGGGTAAAGATAAGATAATAGAAGCTTATCAGTATGCCTTAAAGAAACATGATGGACAATATCGTAAGAGTGGAGAGCCTTATATTATTCACCCTTTAAACGTTGCTATTATTCTAACTAGTGTTTATGCTGATAGTGATAGTATAATAGCTGCTCTTTTGCATGATGTAGTAGAAGATACTGATGCAACGCTAGATGAAGTTGAGGAAATGTTTGGACCAGTTGTTAGAAAACTAGTAGATGGTGTTACGAAACTAGGTCGTATTCATTTCTCAACTGATAATGAGTATTTAACTAACTACTATAAAAAGATAATAGTAGGAATGAGTGAAGATGTTAGAGTAATTATTATAAAACTAGCAGATCGTCTTCATAATATGCGAACTCTTTGGGCTATACCAGAAGAAAAACAAAAGAAGAAAGCTAAAGAAACATTAGAGATATTTGCTCCTTTAGCTCATCACTTAGGAATTCATAAGATAAAATCAGAACTAGAAGACTTATCACTTCGTTATTTAAAACCAGTAGTATTCTATGATATTGCCGAAAAACTAAATAAAACAAAAGTAGAACGTGATCGAACAGTTGGTCTTATGATGAGTGAAGTTACTAACTTACTTAATGAACATCATATTCCTCATGAAATAAAAGGAAGAGCGAAAAGTATCTATAGTATTTATAATAAACTGGATAAAGGTAAAAAATTTAGTGATATCTATGATTTACTAGCTCTTCGAATTCTTGTTGATACAGAGCAAGATTGCTACTTATCACTTGGTATAATTCATTCAAAGTTTCGTCCCCTACCTAAGAGATTTAAAGACTATATCGCTATGCCAAAACCTAATATGTATCAATCACTACATACTACTGTTTTTGGTATAGATGGTTATTTATTTGAAATTCAAATTAGAACTTATCAAATGGATGAAGTAGCAGAAAATGGTATCGCTTCCCACTGGGCTTATAAAGAACATAAAGATGCTTCTAAATTAATGCAAAATACAACGGAACAGAAACTACAATTCTTTAAGACAATTATTGAACTTTCCCAAGATAAAATGACTAGTGAAGACTTTGTTAATAGTGTTAAAGATGAAGTGCTAAATAACAACATCTATGTTTTTACTCCTAAAGGAGATGTAATGGAACTACCTAAAGGTGCAACACCACTAGACTTTGCCTATAAAGTACACTCTAAAGTAGGAGAGACAACAGTAGGAGCGATAGTTAATGGACAAATAGTACCACTTGACTATCAATTAAAGAATAATGATATTGTAAAGATTAATACTAATAAAAGTGCCCATCCTTCTAAAGAATGGTTAAAACTAGTTAAAAGTACCCAAGCTAGAAATAAAATTAGATCATACTTTACTAAGAGTGAGAAAGAATTATTTGTAGAACGTGGTAAGTATTCCCTAGAAAAAGAATTAAGAAAGAAAAAGTATAGTATTCAAGAGTTCATGAAAGATGAGAATATTAATACAGTCTTAGAAACATTAAAAGTAGGTAACTTAGAAGAGTTATACTTAGAAATTGGTAATGGTAAGTATAGTCCAACTACAGTAATTAGAATTATATTTAAAGAAGAGGAAGAAGAAAAAGAGAAAGAAGAAGTTAAAGTAAAGAAAATAGATAAAGAGACCTCATCAGATATAATAGTAGCAGGAATAGATAATATTAAAGTAAGTTTAGCTTCTTGTTGTGATCCAGTTTATGGAGACTCTATTGTAGGTTATATTACTAAAGGAAATGGTATAAGCATTCATAGAGCTACTTGTCCTAATCTTTTAAGAATGGATGATAGATTAGTATCTGTTAGTTGGAGTAATAATCCTGCTAGTAAGTATTCAGTAGACCTTGTTATCTATAGTAATACCAGTGATAATAATCTAGCAGATATAATTGCTACTACTAGTAAAATAGATGCTAATATAAATGGTGTTAAGATAATTGATAGAGGTAGTAATACTGTTTATGAAATGGCTTGTTTTGTAAAGAACTTAGAACACTTAGAGAAAGTACTAGTAGAACTTAATAAGAAACCATATATTAATAATATAGAAAGGTTAATGCAGTAGATGAGAGTATTAATTCAAAGATGTAAGAATGGATTTTGTGATGTTGATGGTAAAAGAGTAGGAAGTATTGATAAAGGATTAGTCTTATTAGTAGGTTTTACTGATGGAGATAGTAAAGAGACTATTGACTGGATGGTTAATAAGATTTGTAACTTAAGAATCTTTCCTGATAAAGATGGAGTGATGAATCTTTCTATTCTAGATGTAGAAGAAAAAGTTTTATCAATATCTCAGTTTACCTTATATGCTGATACTAAAAAAGGCAATAGACCTAGTTATATCAAAGCGATGAATGGAGCGAAAGCTAAACTACTATATGACTGTTTTAATAAAAAACTAAGAGAAAAAGTATCAGTAGAGACAGGGGAGTTTGGCAAAGATATGGAAATAGGTCTTGTTAATATGGGACCTACTACAATTTTATTAGAAAGGTGATTATATGTATAAGAATAAAATTAATTATAAATTATTAAATTTCTTAATCTTAATGGGACTTTTATATATTTGTGTAACTAATATTGGTACTTGGTTTCAAATAATTAGTAAAGTAGTAAGTGTTTGCTTTCCCTTTATAATTGCTTTTGCTATTGCTTATGCTTTATATCCATTAGAAAAAAAATTAGAAGAAAAAGGAGTAAGGAAAAGTATTGCTATTACTTTCTTAGTTATTATCTCTTTATTAATTATCTTTGGATTAATAGCTATAACCTTACCCTTAGTTTATCAACAGTTAATATCCTTTACTTCTAGTTTTGGAACAGTAGTAGATGAAGTATCTAGAAAATTCAACTTAAACTTATCTAGTTTTGAAAATACATTATCAACATCACTTAATCAAATAATTGGTAGTTTAGGTAATATCTTACAAAAAGGTACTATTGATGTAGTAGGTAAAACAGTATCTATTTTAGGTCAATCAGTTATTGTCTTAGTAGTTACTATTTATTTCCTAGCTTATATGGATAAAATAAGAGGAGCGGTTAAAAGATTTCTAAAGAGTTTAGAAAATAGAAGTTATGCTTATGTAAAAGCTCTTGATATAGAAATAAGTAACTACTTAAAAGGATTAGGATTATTTATGGTTATTCAGTTTTTTGAATACTCTATCGTCTTCCTTATTGCAGGACACCCTAACTGGTTATTATTTGGTATACTAGCTTGTCTTACTACTGTTATTCCATACTTTGGTGGATTAATTACTAACATCTTAGCCTTAATAACTGCCTCTGCTATTAGTAGTAAAGTCTTCTTTGCCACCTTAATCGTTTGTTTGATTTTCCCACAATTAGATGGTTATTTAATCTCTCCTAAAGTATATGGTAAGACTAATAATATTAATCCATTAGTAACTATCATGGTAGTATCAGTAGGAGGAACACTTGGTGGTATGTTTGGTATAATAATCGCTCTTCCTATTTATATATTAATATCAAGTAGTTACCGTTTCTTCAAAAAAGATATAGAACGCGGAGTTAGAAAGGTAAAGGAACAGATAAAATGATAAACTTTAATAAAGTAGAACTAACAGAAAAAGATAAGGCCACATTTCTAACCCATAGAGGAACTATGCATGCAGATGAAGTTTTCTCTACCGCTTTCTTATCTTTTTTGTTTAATGTAAAACTAGCAAGAGTAGGGGAAATCACCAAAGAAGATAGAGAAAGAGATGTTATTATCTATGATATCGGTTATGGTAAGTTTGATCATCATCAAGAAGATGCCAGAATTAGAGAAAATGGAATTAAGTATGCTTCTTTTGGACTTTTATTTGACTATTATGCAAAAGACATCTTAGAAAGTCTAGGGGTAGAAGATATAGATACTGTAAAAAAAGCGATAGAACAAGATTTTATCATTGGAATAGATGCTATTGATAATGGGGTTTTCCCATCAATTGATGCTCCTTATAAAGTGAAGACAACTTCAGATTTAATAAAACTATTTAATCCGTCATATAAAAGTGGACAAGATGAAAATGAACAATTCTTAAAAGCAGTAAGTGTCGCTCAAGTAATACTATCTTTAGAAATAGAGCGAATAATTGGAAAAGAAAAAGCGAAAACTAAAGTCTTAGAAGAGATAAAAAAACAAACTGGTCCTATCCTTGTCTTTGATGAGTATCTTCCTTATGAAGAGGTATTATTAAATACTAGTGAAGCGAAAGATATCTTATTTGTAATGTTTCCCTCAAATAGAGGAGGCTATGCTATAAATACAGTTCCTACTGATATAACAAATAGAACAGATAGATTATTATTTCCTAAAGAATGGGCTGGTAAGAGTGGTATTGAACTTGAAAAGGAAACAGGTGTAACAGGTAGTTTATTCTGCCATGTTAATAGATTCTTAACTACGGCTAAAGATAAAGATACCGCTTATAAGCTTGCTCTTTTAGCTATTGAAAAGAGTGATAATGTGTGAGAAGTATAGTCTATAACTCATCTTTAAAAACAGAAATAGGTACTCTTTTTATAACTGCTAATGATGAAAAAATTTTAGGTATTCATTTCGTAAGTGATTTTCCACCAGATAATGAAAACTACTTAACAAAAACGATTAAACAGGAGTTATTAGAATATTTTCAAAAGAAAAGGACCTATTTCTCAAGATTTCCTTTAAGTCTTTCTCCTTTAGAAGAAAAAGTATTTACCAAAATTATTACTATTCCTTATGGCAAAACGACAACTTACTTTACACTGGCTAAAGAACTAGGCAATGTTAATGATATAAAGGAAATAGCTAGAATTATTCAAAATAATCCCTATTTAATCCTAATACCATGTCATAGAGTGCTTGGAAAAAATAAAAGTCTTTATAATTATCAAGCAGGTGTTAAGATTAAAGAAGAATTACTAAAATTAGAACAAGATAATTGTGCTAATAAAAAAAGTATGTTAAACTAACATTATAGGGAAGGGGTATAAATATGAATATAATGATTTCTCTTGTAAATTTAAGAAGAATCTTCTTTTTGGTAATTTTACCATTACTTATTACTATTATTTTATTTACAATATTTACAATTGTTTTTAAAGTGAAAAATATGAAGGAAAGACCAGAATATACAATTTATGTAATCAATTATTGGTCTAATATTTTAGGAATAATTTTTGCCGCCATTATAACAGGACTTGCCACTGGCTTTTGTCTTGCCTTTAATGCAACTTTAAGAAAATATGGCATAGTAGCATCCAATAGACTTATCTACTATATCTTACTAGTTTTTCCACTTATTCCGTTTTTAATCCTAATATTCTTTATTTCTAAACTTTTAAAGACTCTAAAATATAGAGAAACTCATGATCTAGATAAGAAAGAGAGGGTTTATTATGGACAATAGAAATAGTAGTTTAAAGATTGCTCTTACATATATAGCCATTTTTTTCTTAGTTGTTTTAATAGCTATTCCTCCAATATTTAGAATTGTTTTTAGTGATAGTAATACATCAAATAATAGTGTAAAAGATGTTAAAGATATTACTGTGTTACATTGTACTAAAGAAGAAACCATTGGAACATTAACATATAATGTTCAGACATTTAACACTTATAGTGATGATAAATTAGAAAAAGTAATTATTCGTTATAAAAGAACAGGAGAGCTTGATGCTACTAACCAAAATAATAATTATGAACAAGAAATAGCTAATTTAAAAGCTAATAGTAATATTACGGAAACAGAATCAGATAATGGAAGTAAATTTGAAATCTTAAAAGATGCACTAGCTAATAAGACAAGTGATCAGTTTGTTGGATTATATGCTAAAAATATTGATGAAGAACAGACTTTCTTGACTAGTAATAATTATGTTTGCGAGATAAGTAAAAATTAGGAGAAGTAGAATGGAACAAATAAAATCAATTTATATTCATATACCATTTTGTCAAACTATTTGTTCTTACTGTGATTTTTGCAAATTGTTTTATAACAAGAAACTAGTTAATTTATATTTAAAAGAACTTGAAAAAGAAATAATAGATAATTATAAAGGGGAAGAAATATCAACGATATATATTGGTGGAGGAACACCTACTAGTTTATCGTATGATGAACTTTCCTTTTTATTTTCTATCTTAAAAAATATTAAAAAAGCTAAAACATGTGAATTTACGATAGAAGCAAATATTGACAGTTTAGATATAGATAAAATTAAATTATTAAAAGAAAATGGTGTTAATAGGATAAGTATTGGAGTAGAAACGTTTAATACCGATTATCAAAAATTAATAAATAGAAAACTATCATTCAAAGAGTTAGATAATACTATTAAGTTACTAAAAGATAATGGTATTACTAATATTAATCTAGATTTAATGTATGGCTTTAAAAATGAATCTATAGAAATACTAGATAAAGATTTAGACTATCTATTAAAATTAGAAGTTCCCCATATATCTATTTATTCACTTATTATTGAAGATAATACTATATTGAAAATAAATAATTATCAAAGATTAGATGATGATAATGATCAAGTATTATATAAATATATAGAAAAAAAGTTAGAAGAAAATAACTATCATCATTATGAAATTTCTAATTATGCTAAAGATGGTTATCTATCAAGACATAATCTAGTCTATTGGAATAATGATGAATACTATGGATTTGGAGTATCGGCAGCTAGTTATTATAATAATATAAGAAAGACTAATACTAGAAGTATTACTAATTATTTAAATGGTAAGAAAGAAATAGAGATAGAAAGATTATCTTTAAAAGATAAGATGGATTATGAAATAATACTAGGTTTACGATTAAAAAAAGGTATATCTAAGGAAAAATTTATTAAAAGATATAATACTACTATAGATAAAGTATATAACTATAAAGATTTATTAGATAATAATATTTTAATAGAAAATGATAAATACTTATATGTTAATAAAAAGTATCGTTATGTTTTAAATGAGATATTAAGTGAAATATTATAGATATTAATAAATATTAGATTTGCAAAACAAAAATTATAAAAACTAATTGATTAAGCATATTATATTTGATAAAATAATCTTGTAAAAATAAAGATAATCAGTTGATAAGTAGTAAAATGTTTACATTTTAACTCGCAAATCAACAAATAAAGAGGAAGTAGAGGTGACCCATCCATGGATATGTTTAGTTTACAGCAAGTTAACATGGGGGGGGGTGTTTAAACCATAAATCTACTTTCTTTTATTGTGCTTTAAGATAGACTAGTTTTAGTACTATCTTTTTTTGCATGATGATAATAGCTATATAGCCTTATTGCAGAAAGGCTATTTTAATGTTATGATTAAAATGTCAAAAATACTGATATTTATAAAAAGATAAATGAAAGGTGGAGACAGTATGAGAGCAGTAATATCAAACTGTCAA
>CAKPPI010000030.1 GCA_934177545.1 uncultured Bacilli bacterium | reverse complement strand
TTTAGTTAGTGGCGAAAGTACTTTTATGGTTGAGATGAAAGAAGCTAATATGGCAATATCAAGAGCTACTAAAAATAGTTTAATCTTATTTGATGAGTTAGGACGAGGTACTGCTACATATGATGGAATGAGTCTTGCTCAAGCGATACTTGAATATATCCATGATAATATTGGAGCTAAAACACTATTTTCTACTCACTATCATGAGTTAACACTATTATCTAGTAATTTATCACATTTAAAGAATGTTCATGTATCAGCGATTGAAGAAGATGGTAAACTAACATTTCTTCATAAGATTAAAAACGGATCAGTTGATAAGAGTTATGGTATTAATGTAGCAAGTCTTGCTAATCTTCCTAAATCTTTAATAAAAAGAGCAGAAGAAATACTTGAAGTGTATGAAAATCAAGAAAAGAGAGAAACTATTTATACTCAGACTAGTTTATTTGATTTAGAAAAAGAAGAAGAGATTAATAAAGATGATAAATATCTAGACAAAATAAAAGCAATTAACCCGTTAGAGATGAGTCCAATGGATGCTTTAAACTTCTTATATAGATTAAAAGAGGAGATGAAAAAAGAGGAATGCGAAAATCAATAATAGCTCTTTTCTTAGTAGCTAGTTTATTAATTATTACTATTATCTTTCTAGCTAATCAGAAAGTTAAAGTAGAAGTAAGTTTAAGTGATGATTTGACTTTTGATGTCTATAGTGAAGTAGAACTAGATAGTGTTATTAAATCAATTAATGGTACTTTTAAAAATAGAGAGTTAAATACTAAAAAAGTAGGAAAACACTCTTATACCCTTAACTATAAGAATGATGATAATCGCCTAGCTAGTTATACTTTTACTTATGAAGTAGTAGATAAAACTCCACCAGTTATCTCTTTAAGTAGTCTATATTATGTCGATTTAGGTTCAACGGAAGACTTTGCTAAAGAAGTATTTTGTGGGGATAATTATGATGATAATCCTACTTGCCAAGTAGTAGGTGATTATGACTTTAATACTCTAGGTGATTATCCTTTAGTCTATGAAGCAATAGATTCTAGTGGTAATGTTACTAAAAAAGATTTTACTATTACAGTAAGAGAAAAGAGTGATTATCAAGGATCTAGTAATAAAGAGACAGTTGATTTTAAAGATTTCTATAATGAAAATAAGACTGATAATACCTTAATTGGTATAGATGTATCTAAGTGGCAAGGTGATATTGATTATGATAAAGTAAAAGAATCAGGTGTTGAATTTGCATTTCTTAGAATAGGGACAAGAAGTGGAATAGATGGTGAGTTTATTCTTGATCCTAAATTTAAAAGAAATATAGAAGGCTTTAAGAAGGTAGGCATTAAGACAGGAGTTTATTTCTATTCTTATGCTAAAAATAAGAAGGATGCTAAGAAAGAAGCAGAGTTTGTCTTAAAAGAATTAAATGGAAATGACCTTGCTCTACCTATAGTTTTTGATTGGGAAAACTTTTCTATCTATCAAGAGTTTAATTTATCCTTTTATCACTTAGAAGAAGTAGTAGAAACATTCCTTACTGCTATTGAAAAAGAAAACTATCAAGGAATGTTATACGGTAGTAAATACTACTTAGAAAATGTTTTCACTAATAATAACTATGCTACTTGGTTGGCTCACTATACAGATACTACTAGCTATCAGAAAGACTATAATGTTTGGCAAAAGACTGATAGAGGTAAAGTAGAGGGAATAGATACTTTAGTAGATTTAGATGTACTATATAAATAGGAGTGGAATATGTTAAGTATAATTATAAAAAACAATATCTTAAGTAAAGAAGAATTAGAAAACTTATTAAAGTTTTATCATCAAGAAAGAAGAATAAATAAACCATTATTACTGATAAGTGAAGAGAGAATTAACTATTTAGATATCTTTAAGAGAGAATTTTCTAATCTTACTGTTTATAATAATAATATAAAGATAGAAGAGTTTGACTATATCTTTGATTTTCTAGGTAGTAGTAAATATCTAGATAAAGATACTATCACTAGATTAAATAAGCTTGATAGAACAGTAAGTATTGATATTAATGCTTCACTTTCTAATGTTAATGGACTGGGTACGGATATATTAAAATCAAGAGAAACAATAGTTTATCAGACTTATCAACCAGGTCATTTTCTAAATATGGCGAAAGATTATATTGGTAAATTATTATTATATAAGGATAAAGATACTTTATCTAATACTAATCTTTTAGAAATAACTGATATAAAAGAGTATTTTCCTGAAAGACTAAACTTTTCTAATAAAGGTAGTTATGGTAAGAGTTATTTAATTGGTGGTAGTATCTCTTATAGTGGAGCGGTTAAGCTAGCTAATTTATCCTTAACTAGTTTACTTGCTGGTAGTGGAAGAGCAACGTTAGTTGTTGATAGAAAACTAACAGATATAGTAGCTCCTTATCTTTTAGAGAGTACTTTAATGTGTCTTGATGATATAGAACAAGTAGATACTATTATAAGTAATAGTACAGCAATATTATTTGGACCAGGTCTTGATATTAGTGAGTGGAATAAAAAGATTTTAGATTATTTGCTTATCAATAGTAAGAAACCATTAGTAATAGATGCTTCTGGATTAGTAATGATAGATAAGTCTTTACTGTTAAATAAAAAATGTGAAGTTGTTTTAACCCCACATCCTAAAGAATTTGCAAGACTAATTGATAAGAGTGTTGAAGAAGTCTTAGAAAATCCAGTAGACCTTGCTGTTTCCTTTGCTAAAAAGTATAAAGTTATTTTACTCTTGAAAGGTACTACTACCATAGTAACAGATGGTGATTACACTTACTTTGTAAATGAAGGTCATGCTGGTATGGCAACATCAGGAAGTGGGGATGTCTTATCAGGAATATTAACTGGTCTTGTTAGCTATAATAAAGTATCACCTAAATTAGTAGCTGCTGCTAGCTTTCTTGCTGGCTATTCAGCTTCTCTTGCCTTAGATACAACAAATGACATATCGTATATAGCAAGAGATACCATAAAATTTATTCCTCAAGCTATAAGTGATATTAGAAAATCATAATATAGACTTTATCCCTCCAATTTGATAGAATAAATTAAGGGAGGCTCTATGTTAAATTTTATTGTATGTGATGATGATCAATTTTTTAGACAAGGAATGAAAAAGCAGATAGATGACTATATGATGAGTACTGATATGGATTATAAAGTTTATACGTTTGCTGGTTATGATAAAGAGTTTGAAGAATTAGCCAAAAAAGAAATTGGTTTTAAAGTATATTTCTTAGACATTAAAACTAATTACGGTTCTGGAATAGATGCGGCTAGATACATAAGAGAGATGTTAGAAGATTGGAATTCTATTATCATAATAGTTTCTTCCTTTAGTGAATATCGTTATGAAATAATAACTAATAGATTATTTGTGTTAGACTTTATTAGTAAACTTGATAGTTGTACTAAAAAAATGCATGAGGTGCTTGATATTGTTATGAAAAGCTATCGAGGTAAAGATAGATGTTTAACATATCAAAGAAAAAGGGTATATTCAAGAATAGAACTTAAATATATATATTATATAATAAGAGAACCAGATAGTAAGATTTGTACTGTCTATGCTTCTCATGGCGATTATGAAGTTCCACTTAGTCTAAGTCAGATTATGGAACAGTTAGATGAAAGATTCTTTCAAGTATATAGAAATTGTATTATAAACTTAGATAGAGTTACGTCTGTTGATTTTAAAAAAGATATAATTAAATTTGATAATGGATATTATCTTGAGAAGATGTCTAGATATAAAAAGCATCTATTATTAGATTTATTTAGAGGAAAGAAGGATGATGATTAATGTTATCTAAAAAGATAGAAGAAAAAATAATTGGTGAGATTAAATCTCTTGGCCTTGATATGATAGAAGAAGCGGGAAGTGGACATCCAGGTATTGTTTTAGGAGCAGCTCCTATACTGTATACCTTGTATTTAAATCATTTAAGATTCGATGCTTCTAATCCTAACTTTTATAACCGTGATAGATTTATAATGAGTGCTGGTCACGGTTCTAGCTTACTTTATTCTATCCTTTATTTTGCTGGATATGATTTATCACTTGATGACTTAAAAGCTTTTCGAAGACTAAACTCTAAAACCCCAGGTCATCCTGAATATAAGAAGACACCAGGGGTTGAAATGACAACTGGTCCTTTAGGACAAGGATTCGCTACAGCTGTTGGGTATGCGATAGCTGAAAAACATACAGAAGCTTTAATTAATAAAAAAGAAAAAGTAATTGATTATAATATCTACTGTTTATGTGGTGATGGTGACTTGATGGAAGGAGTTAGCTATGAAGCATCATCTCTTGCTGGAAGTTTAAAATTAGATAACTTAATAGTACTTTATGACTCTAATAAAATAACAATGGATGGTAAGATAGATAATGTTTTTGATGAAGATATTACTAAAAGATTTGAAAGTATGAACTGGAATGTTTTAACAACAAGTGATGATCCACAAGATATTGATGATGCTATTATAAAAGCAAAAGAAGCAGATAAACCAACTATTATTCAAGTAGCTACTACAATTGGTAAAGATTCTAGTCTAGCTGGTAGTAATAAGAGTCATTCAGGTTGTTTTGATAAGGAAGAAATATCTAAGATAAAAACGACTCTTGGTGTTCGAGATATTCCTTTTACTATCAGTAATGAAGCAGTAGAAGAGTTTAGAGGCTATATAAAAGAAAGAAATAAAGATTTAGTAACTAACTTTGATGAGATAAAAGAAACACTTGCTGAAGAAGAGAAGAGTATTTTAAATAAGTTAATTAATCCGGATAAATCTATTAAATTAACAACTCTTGATTATACAAAGCCAGATGATAATGAAGAATTACTTAGAATAAGTGCTAAGAAAGTACTTAATTCATATTCATTAATTAGTCCTTTAATAATAGGGGGTAATGCTGATACCTCATCATCAACTAAGATATATTTAAATGAATTAATACCATTTACTAAAGATAACTATATAGGTAGAAATATTAATTTTGGGGTAAGAGAACATGCTATGGTGTCTATTGCTAATGGTCTTGCTCTTGCAGGGTATCGTCCTTTTGTCTCAACCTTCTTAAGTTTTAGTGACTACTTAAAACCAGCTCTTAGATTAACAGCTCTTATGGATCTTCCTGTTACTTATATCTTTACGCATGACTCTATTTCAATAGGACAAGATGGACCAACACATCAACCAGTAGAACAACTAGTAAGTTTAAGAGCTATTCCTAATATGGAAGTATTTAGACCAGCTGATTCAAATGAAGTGATTGGATCATTTAAAACTATTTATGAAAATAATAGTCCTAGTTCCTTAATTATTGGAAGAGGTTCTATCAAGATATTAGAATCAACTTCTATTTCTGCTACTAGTAAAGGAGGATATATTGTTCATAATGAAGAGCGAAAACTAGATGGTGTTATTATCGCTACTGGCGAAGAAGTGACTTTAGCTCTTGAAGTTATGCAATTATTAAAAGAAAAAGGCTATGACTTAAGAGTAGTTAGTATGCCATCAATTGAAAGATATAATAATTTAACAAAGGAAGAAAAAGAAGAGTTATTACCTTTAGGAGTAAAGAAATTTGTTATTGAAAAAGGATCAAGTTATTCTTGGTACTCCTTTGTCTATAAAGATAGTTACTTATTTACACTTGATAAGTTTGGTGCTAGTGGTAAGACGGAAGAAGTTAATTCTTTCTATGGTTTTACGAAAGAAGAAATATCATTAAAAATAGAAGCTTTACTTAAATAATTCGACAATATTTTTAAAACTTTCTTGTTATGATTACTATGGTGATTATATGAGAGAGTTTTTTATTTTTGAAATTAAAGATGAGTTTAAAAGTTTATATCAAGATAAGCCTTCTATTCTATATCAGATTCTAGAACAGATATATTTCTTAGGAGAAGATAATGCTAAGTATGGTTATAGTTTATTTAAACAGCTAACTAAGAAGATAGATAAAGATAAGCTAGATCAACATATCTTTATTAAATATCATCAGTCTATTCCTTATAGTAAAAGAAAAGACATTCATTATTATAATAATCCTTCCCATGAAGAAATAGGATCACTTGCTATTAAAAAAAGTTATATGTTGTTAAAGACTAATTACTATCATTCTTTTTTCTTAAAAGTATTAAATGGGCTAAATAATAATTATTTTATTTGTGATTTTAAGAATCAAGACTACTTCTTCTTAGAAAATTATAATGAAGTATTGTCAAGATAAAAGTAAATTATACTTCCAAAACTTACCGAAACCAGATACTTTTGGAAATATTTTTCAAAAACATTATAATTGTTTATGATTATTATGAATTATAATGAAAGTAATAATAGAAATAGTCGTTTTATTTCCTACTAAATATTGTTAGTAAGTGATAAAATATGTCTTATAGAATGTAATAAGTATTTAAAAAAATTACAGTTATTTTAAAGACGTAAAAATCAAATTAAAAGATAAAATTTACTTGTCTAGATAAGAAATATTTAGTAAAATAAACTCGAGGTGAAAAAAGATGTTACATGATATATTATTAATAGTAGTAGGACTTCTTATTGGAGCAGTAATTGGCTTTTTTATAGCAAGAAATGTTACTAAGAAGTATATGGAGAAGAATCCACCAATAAATGAGGAAATGATTAAAGCTTTGATGATGCAAATGGGTAGAAAACCTAGTCAAAAGCAAGTTAATCAAATGATGAAATCAATGCAAAAGTATATGTAGTGCTTGCTATTTTAAAAGTAGTATACTATAATACATGTAAATACATTGACTGTTGAGGAGTACATATCATTTTATTTTTAGAGAGTTAAGGGTAGGTGAAACTTAACAATAGAAGATATGGAAGGTAGCAACAAGAGTAGGATAGTTGAAATAATAGTAAGTTATCCCGGGAGAACCGTTAAATAAATAAGGTATGTTAAACATACAAATTAAGGTGGTACCACGAACTTCTCGTCCTTTGGATAGAGAGGTTTTTATTTTTTAAAAGAAAGGATGATTTAAATGTTAGATAAGAAATATAATCATAGTGAAGTAGAGAAAGAAAAATATGACTACTGGATGAAGAAAGGCTATTTTAAGAGTGGAGATATGGCTAAAAAACCATATTGTATTGTACTTCCTCCACCTAATGTCACTGGAAAGCTTCATCTAGGACATGCTTGGAATGTAACACTACAAGATATAATTATTAGATATAAAAGAATGGAAGGTTATGATTGCCTATGGCTTCCTGGAATGGATCATGCCGCTATTGCTACAGAAGCTAAAGTAGTGGCAAGACTAAAAGATAATGGTAAAAATAAATATGAAGTAGGACGTGAGGAGTTCTTAGAAGAATGCTTTAAATGGACTAATGAACATGCTTCTATCATTAGAGAACAATGGGCCAAACTTGGTATTTCCCTAGACTATTCTAAAGAAAGATTTACTCTAGATAAAGGACTTGAAGATGCTGTTAAAAAAGTCTTTGTAGATTATTATAATAAAGGATTAATTTATCGTGGTGAAAAGATTATTAACTGGGACCCTGTAGCAAAAACAGCTTTATCAAATGAAGAAGTTATCTATAAAGAAGAAAAAGGTGCTTTTTATCACTTGAAATATAAGCTAGAAGATAGTGATAAATTTATAGATGTAGCAACTACTAGACCAGAAACTTTATTTGGTGATATGGCTGTAGCAGTTAATGAAAATGATGAAAGATATAAAGATTTTATTGGTAAAAATGTAATACTACCAATAGTAGATAGAAAAATACCAGTTATAACTGATCCACATGCTGATATGGAAAAAGGAACAGGTGCCGTTAATGTTACACCATTTGGTTCAAACCTAGGAAATTCAAGGGTTGTAGAGAGATTAAAGTGTTATTTTATTCAATTATTTAGACAAAGAAAAGAGGTTATGTAATATGTTAGACAAGAAATATAATGCGCAAGAAAAAGAAAATAAATGGTTAAATTATTGGAAAGAAAATGGGATTTATGATTTTAAACCAGATCATAGAAAAGTATTCTCAATTGATACTCCACCTCCAACAGTTAATGGTAAAATTCATATAGGACATATCTTCTCATATTCACAAACTGAAATGATAGCAAGATATAAAAGATTAAGAGGATATAATATATTTTATCCATTCGGATTTGATGATAATGGACTACCAAGTGAGAGATTAGTAGAAAAAGAACAAGGTAAAAAAGCACATGAAATAGGTAGAGAAGAATTCTCTAAATTATGTTATGCAACTACTGATAAGTACGAAGCAGATTTCCAAGAATTATTTAGTAAAATGGGTGTTAGTACAGATTGGAATATTCATTATAAAACTGTAAGCCCATCTACTATTAAAATAAGTCAAAGATCATTCTTAGATTTAATTGATAAAGGACATTGTTATCATAAAGAAAGTCCTGCATTATGGTGTAATGAATGTTTAACTTCAATTGCACAAGCAGAACTTGAAACTAAAACAATTAAAACAACATTTAATTATGTTAATTTTAAAACAGTTGAAGATGGAGAAGAATTTACAATAGCAACAACTAGACCTGAATTATTACCAGCAATAGTATGTGTATTTGTAAATCCTAATGATGAAAAGCATAATCATCTTATTGGAAAGACTGCACATATACCAGTTATTGATGTAGAAGTACCAATTATGGCAGACGAAAAAGTTGCTATTGATAAAGGTACAGGAGTTGTTATGTGTTGTACTTTCGGAGATCAAACAGATATTGAATGGTGGAAGAAATACAATTTACCACTTAAATATATTTTCACTGATAATGGTAGAATTATTGATTCAGTTCCAAATTATGGTGGAATGAAAATTAAAGAAGCTAGAAAACAAATTATTGAAGATTTACAAGCAGGTGGATTCGTAGTTAAAATTGAAGAATTAGAACACGAAGTTCAAACACATGAAAGATGTGGTAAAGAAGTTGAATATTCAGTAATGAAACAATGGTTCATTGATACAATGACACATAAAGATGACTTTATTAGAATTGGTAATGAAATTAAATGGCATCCAGACCATATGCATAATAGATACAACGAATGGGTTGAAAATATTATGTGGGATTGGTGTATTTCAAGACAAAGATACTTTGGTGTACCATTTCCAGTTTGGTATTGTAAAGATTGTGGAGAACCAATTTTTGCAACTGAAGAACAATTACCAGTAAATCCACTAACTGATAAACCAGTAGTTGATAAGTGTCCAAAATGTAGTTGTACTGAGTTTGTACCTGAAACTGATGTTATGGATACATGGGCAACTTCATCAGTAACTCCATTAATTAATATGAGATATGGAGAAAAAGATAATTTTGAATCATTCTTAAAACCAATGAGTTTAAGAACTAATGCTTCTGAAATAATTAGAACATGGGATTTCTATACAATAGTTAAATCATTCTATCATTTTGGTACAAGACCATGGGATAATGTTATGATTTCAGGATTTGTTATGGCTAACAAAGGGGAAAAAATTAGTAAATCTAAAGGAAATAGTAAAGTTGAACCAATGGATGCTATAAATCAATATTCAGCAGATGTTGTTAGATATTGGGCAGGAACAGGAAGACTTGGAACTGATATAGTATTTAGTGATGAAACATTACTTCGTGGTAAAAAATTAGTTAATAAAATTTGGAATGTTTCTAAATTTATTGAAATGCATTTAGCAGATTATGAAGATAAAGAATTTAGTAATTATGAATATATAGATAAATGGATTTTAGGCAAGTTCCAAGAAATGGAAAGTGGATTCTTAAAATATCTTGATGAATATGAAGTTGGATTAGCACTTAACCATTTAGAAAAATTCTTCTGGAATTTCTGTGATAACTATATTGAAATTGTTAAACATAGATTATATAGACCTGAAGAATTTGGAATTGAACCAAGATATTCAGGGCAAAAAACAATTTATACTATTCTTTATAAATTATTACAAGACTTTAGTATATTCTTCCCATTCATAACTGAAGAAATATATCAAGAATTATATAAAGATAATAAATCAATTCATTTAACTGAAATTAAACCATTAGAATTTAATTTTAGCAAAGAAATGGAAATTGGAGATTCAATAATTGATATAATAAGTCAAGTAAGAGGACAAAAAACTATAAATAGTGTATCTCTTAAAACACCAGTTAAAGATTTAAAATTAAGTGTTAATAAAGACTTAAAAGATGCTATTGAATTATCTATTAAAGATTTTAGAGCAACATTATTTATTCAAAACTTAGAAATGAATGAAGTTGAAAATGATTATTCAATTGATAATGTTGAACTTGAATTAGAAACTGAAGAATAATAAAAAGACATAGATTAACTTCTATGTTTTTTTGTGCAATAAAATATAGGAGGTGATTAAAATGTCAGTATTTAAAATAGAAAAAAACCAAAATTATACTGTTATGTCTAATTATCATTTAAGAGATAGAAATTTATCATATAAAGCAAAAGGATTATTATCTTTTATGCTATCATTACCAGAAGATTGGGATTATTCTCTTGCAGGATTATGTTCAATTAGCAAAGAGAGTAGAGATGGAATCAGATCTATATTAAAAGAACTACAAGAACATCATTATGTAGAAATTGAAAAAGTTAGAGGAGATAAAGGTTATTTTGAATATAATTATTTAATATATGAAATACCACATTTTGTTGATTTAGAAAATGAACAAGCTAATCCAGATATGGAAAATCCACACCTGGATAATCCAAATGTGGAAACAACTTCAC
>CAKPPI010000029.1 GCA_934177545.1 uncultured Bacilli bacterium | reverse complement strand
GCTAATGTTCCTGTTAGATTACCAGTTACTACGCTATACTTTTGAACTCCTTGGACAGTAAACCAAGCATAAGAAAAGTATCCTAGCATCATTAAAGAACTTATTCCAAGAAGAATAAACATATAGCTTGTTGATATATTTGTTTTAAATAGTTTTTTTATTAATCTTTTCATAGAGTAAACTCCTCTATTTTAGTATTACTCAAAATTACACATTTATACCATTGACAGTTTGATATTACTGCTCTCATACTGCCTCTCCTACCTTTCATTTATCTTTTATAAATATCAGTATTCTTGACATTTCAATCATAACATTAAAATAGCAATTATTCTGCTGGCTATATAGCTATTATCATCATGCAAAAAAAGATAGTACTAAAGCTAGTCTATCTTAAAGCACAATAAAAGAAAGTAGATTTATGGTTTAAACACCCCCCCCCCATGTTAACATATTGTAAACTTAATATATTCATGGACGGGGCACCTCTACTTTCACCAATTGTTGATTTGCGAATTAAAATGTACACTTTTATTCACCAATAGCTCAACACCTAACTTCATCTATCTTCAACATCTTAATTCTATCAGATTTTAGCCAACTATTCAATCCTTTTTCAAAATTAAATATGTGCTATTTACTTATTACTATTCAACTACTTTAATCAATGATTTTTCTATACTTATTCAGTAAATTTAAAATTTATGTTGCTATTGTAGAACTTTAATATTATTATAATAGGCATAACACAAGTTGGGGGGTATTATGAAATCATTAGTATATTTTGAACAATTAGAAAAGGCTATATATAAATATAGTATAAATAATGATAAAGAAATGTTAGACTTTTTAAGACAAGAAGAAAAAGTAGCATTTGATAGCTTAAATGAAAAAGAAACAGATGAACTGCTAGATAATATTTTTATAGAACATCCATCTTTGTTATTAGATCAAGTACCAACTGATACTTTAATTCTTTATCAGGTTGATGATAGGCTACCACTAAAAAGACTTGGTAATAAACTAATTCACAATATATTTGAAGATCAAACTAATGAGGTTGTAATAAGTCCAGAAACTAATAAATATTTAATTAATGAAGGAATTATTGAACCAATGTTATTTAATGATTGTTTGGCTTTTAGAACTGATTATATTGAAAGACTTATTGGTAGAATATTTGAAAGTAAGTATATTGATAATAATAGTAAAAGTAAAATAATTAATGATCTGTTTTTTACTTATTTTGAACTTGAAGATGATAAAAAGAATATTCACAATATAGAAAGTGCTAGTATTCTATCAAAACACTTTGCCATGATAGATGACTTTCTTAACATCGATGAGCAAAACAGTGTATATATTAGTCTATGTCTAGAAAACATTATGTCAAATATTGAAAATGGTAACGTTATTGGTGATGAAAAGATAGCTATTGCTAAAGGTAATTATGCAAGTATTCAAATAGAGAGTTTACTTAGCCCTTTATCAATAATGAATTTGGTAGGAGTTAGGGAAAGACTTAATTATGAGTTTTATAATTGTAATACTTATCTAGACACCAATATCTATTATGAAGAAACTGAAAAAGTATTAAAAAAATTACTAATTAATAATGTCAATAAATGATTGAGCAAAAGATAAAGTATCTTTAATTTTATCTATTCTATCCTTAGTTGTTAACTTGTAAGCCGTTTTCATCTCATCTTCCATTTGATTTAAAAAAGAGGGATTTCTATTTAAGTATTTATACCAATAAGAGTTCTCTTGTAAATATTTATAAAGATAAGGATTACTTTTTATTCTTAATTTAGTTTCTATCTGCATTAGTCCTCATAGTACTTGTTAATAGGTCGTTCTTGATAAGTATTTACAACTGGTTCATCCTTACTAGTTAAATCACTTAATAAACTAACCGCTTTTTCTAATCCATTAACTCCTCTTTGTAGAGTTTCTAAATCCATATTTTTAAAAATATTAACTATATCTTGAAAGTTTCCAGTCTTAGTGCTTTCTAATTGATTAGTAGAATTAAACTGATTCCAAACAGTAGAATCTTCTCCATATATATCATATAATTCATATAAACTTTGCCAAGTACTTTTCCCTTTTAAAACACTATTAGCTAGTTCTGGTCTATCTTTAATAAAACTTTTAAAACTTTCTTTTGACATATTCTTCACCTAATAAATAGTATGTTAGAAAACTAGGTTATATAACAGAAAAAGCGTCCTTGGACACTTTTTTAATCATTATCATTTAAAAAATCATCTATAGTCATAAGTCTAGCATCTAACTTTTCTAAATCAGGTTTTTCTACTTCTAATACTTCTATTTCTTCTTCTTGATTATTTATGTCATTTAACTCTACAACCTTGAAAGCAGTATCTACTCCACCTTTTCTTAAAGTAGAACCAGTAGAATATCTATCAGCGATAGTAAGGTCACTTCCCTTATAGTAAGTAATCTCTCCATTCTTTAGACCTATTTCTTCTTTTGGACTTAGGAAAAATGCTGCTACTACATGATAAGGATTTGTCTTAACATCTCTTATCGTAAGTAGTCCTCTTCTTGCTCTAGTTGTTTTATCAAAGTCTTTTAGATGCATTCTCTTACCTGTTCCCTTATCAGTTACAATAGCTAAGTATTTATTGTCTGACTCATTAAAGTTTAGAATAGAGGTAACACTATCATCTTTTAAAGTTATAGCTTTTACTCCTCCTGCTTTAATTCCTACTACTGGTATTTCATCTTTACTAAACCATAGACCATATCCCTTACTAGTCTCAATAAAGATTTCATCTTTTGTATCATAGAAAGCCGCTATTAACTTATCATTATCTTTAAGTTTCATACAGCTAGTAGCTTTAGAGTATCTTGTAAGTTTAAAGTCAGCTAGACTACTACTTTTTATCATACCTTGACTAGTAGCTAAAATAATATTTTTCTTATCATTAAAGTCACTTACTGGTAGAGCAGTTACTATTTCTTCATCTTCTTGAAGGGGTACTAAGTTACTAACGTGTTTTCCAAGTTCACGCCATTTTAAGTCATTAATCGTATGAACAGGAATGTATAAATAATTACCAAATGAAGTAAATACTAATAAAGTATCAGTAGTTTTCATCTTAAACTCACCTAGCAAGTAGTCATTTTCTTTAAGTAGGGGATCTTTAATATCACTAGCACTGTAACTACGAATAGATGTTCTTTTGATATAGCCTTCTCTACTAATAGTAACAATAGTATCCTCTTTAGGAATAAGAGCGGTAGTATCTAGTTTAATTTCAGTAACTTCATCTCTAACTTCAGTGATACGTTCTTTATTATATTCACTCTTTACTTTCTTTAATTCTTCTTTCATTACTTTCTTAAGTATTTTTTCATTTTCCAAGATAGCAGTAAGTGATGCAATTATCTTTTCTAAGACAGCACATCTTTCTTCTAGTTCTACTACATCAGTATTGGTTAAACGATATAGTTGCAATGTTACAATAGCTTCTGCTTGTTCATAACTAAAAGCATATTCTTTTACAAGGTTTTCTTTAGCATCACTTTTATTTTTACTTGCTCTAATAGTTTTAATAACTTCATCTAAAATAGATAAACATTTCTTTAAACCATCTAAGATATGAAGTTCTTTCTTAGCATGAGCTAAATCAAACTCACTTCTTCTTCTAACAACTTCTTGTTGATGCTCAATAAAAGCTTTTAGAGCATTCTTAAGTCCTAATAGTTTAGGTCTTTTCTTAACAATTGCTACCATATTGAAATTATAACTTATCTGCATATCAGTATTTTTTAATAAGAAGTTTACTAAGAATTCTTTATTAACACCTTTCTTTAAGTCAATAACAATTCTAATATCTTGAGCAGATTCATCTCTTACTTCTACTATTCCATCTATTTTTTTATCTAGTCTTATATCATCTATTTTCTTAACTAGTAAAGCTTTATTAACTTCATAAGGAATTTCTGTAATTACTAAAGATGTTTTACCATTTTTCTCTTCAAACTCATATTTACTTTTAATTATTATTTTACCTTTACCTGTTTGATAAGCATCAAGTAATCCTTTTTTTCCTTCAATGATAGCACCAGTTGGAAAGTCAGGTCCTTTAACAAAGTTCATTAGCTCATCAAGTGTTGCTTCACTATTATCTATTAAGTAAATAGCAGCATCTATTACTTCTCCTAAGTTATGAGGTGGTATATTAGTAGCATATCCAGCGGAAATACCTTGTGTTCCATAAACAAGAAGAGCAGGAAATCTAGCTGGTAAAACAGTAGGTTCTTTTAAACTATCATCAAAGTTAGGAGCAAACTCTACAGTATCTCTATTAATATCTCTTAACATTTCATTACTAATCTTAGAAAGTCTTGCTTCTGTATAACGATATGCTGCTGGACTATCACCATCGATAGAACCATTATTACCATGCATATCAATATAAGGATATCTACTCTTCCATTCTTGACTCATTCTAACCATAGCCTCATAAATAGAACTATCACCATGTGGATGGTAATTACCAATAACATCTCCTACTGTTTTAGCACTTTTTCTATAAGGTCTATCATAGGTATTTTTTTCTTTATACATAGAATATAGAATACGTCTTTGAACTGGTTTTAATCCATCTCTAGCATCAGGAATAGCACGCTCTTGAATAATATATTTTGAATAGCTTCCAAACCTTTCCCCCATAATATCTTCAAGGGTATATTCCCTAATTTTCTCAATAATTTCTTTTGTTTTTTCCATTTATATCACCTACATCTTCTTATCTTGTTTCTTATCTAAAATACCTGCTGTATCATAACCCCATACTTCTTTTAATGATGCTAATTTACTATCTATTTTAGGTAAAGATAAATCATTAGTTACTACTTCTAATCTTTCTAAGCCTTTAGTTGATACTAAATTAGGACATCTTACATCTCCTACTACGTACCTAGGAAGAGAAATGTTAAGTTCTTCATTAGTTTCACTAATATCACCATAGTAACAAATAGTATTATCTTTAATACCCTCTTCCGTAATTGCTACTTCTTCTTCTTGACAATCAAAATAGTAAGCTAAATCTTTTTGCATATTTCTCTTAGCTTTTAACTGTTCAATTCGGCTATCCCTAGCATAGCCAAAGAAACCAATCTTTTCTTTTATCTCATAAAGAAACTCTATATCACTTTTACTATAGTTTTCTTTCTCCGTCAAGTAAGTTAGTCGTCTAGCATTAGTTAAAGTTCTATTTACTTTTTCATTATAATTATAGCTAAGTAGTTTACGTTCTAATATATCTTCCATAAATGATTCAATATTTTGACTATGTCCTATTCCTCTTACTTCTTTAATATTTTTATTACTACTAACAATAGCTAATCTGGGAATAGTTGGTTTTTTCTCTTCATCATAAGAATAATAAATATCAATAACACCATTTTCTAATATTTCTTTAGCATCTTTTCTATTTTCAATACACCATAAAGTACCCTTTCCAATGATATCACTTCGTAATCTTATTCTATCACTTACACCTTCATAGTGAATCCACTCACCATTAGCAGTCTTACTTCTTTTAAGTATTTCTTCTCTTTTCATTGAAAAGTAGTAAGCATAAAGTCTAGCAAAACTTTCACTTGTAATAGCATCATTTATAAGTTCTTGATCATTTGTCTTAATAAGTGTTTTTACTTTATCAATTACATCTAGTGTTATTACCGGATCAAACATCGGAAAAGGACTAGTTGTATGCTTTGTTCTTCTTGAAAAAGCTTTTCTATCATCGTTATAGTTACCCATCGAAGTAATTCCTTTAAATATCCATAACTTAACCCACATTTCTTCATCTTCTAAACTACCAAGAAAATCTATCCAAGTATCAAGTGAATCTTTACTAGCTGTTATTGTGTTATATATTACTTTATCACGAGAAGTAGTGGAAGAAATCTTTTTAGCAATATAATCTTCTTTAATATCTTCTTCTTTGATGACATACTTACTATGACATATGCTTTTAAATAAGTTCCAGTCATGTTCTTTCAAATGAGCTTTATTAACTACTCTATCAAGACGAGCTAAGTATTTATTTATTTTAGTAGTTGGACTATCACTTTTATCTGCTGTATGCATAACTATATCTGATATATGTAAATCTTTATATAGTTCATTTAAAAATTCTTCGCCACTATCATACATTATTAATCACCTAAATCTTATAATCATCTTCTAAGGAGAATTCAACATTTTCTTCAATCCACTCTTTACGAGGTGGTACATCGTCTCCCATTAATATTGATACCCGTTTTTCTGCTAATTGAGCATCTTCTATTTTTACTCTAATTAAAGTTCTAGTACCAGGTTTCATTGTAGTTTCACATAACTGATCAGCATTCATTTCACCTAGTCCTTTATATCTTTGGACTTCACATTTCCTATCTTTGGTTTTTTCTTGCATTTCTTGAATTGTATAAGCATATTCGATATTTTTACCACTTTGAATCTTGAATAGTGGTGGCAAAGCGACATAAAGTCTACCGTCTTCTATTAACGGTTTCATATAACGATAGAAGAATGTTAGTAATAAACACTGAATATGACCACCATCTTCATCAGCATCACTCATGATTATTACTTTATTATATTCACAATCGTTTATATCGAAGTTAGAACCATATCCAGCACCAATAGTATAAATCATGGTATTTATCTCTTCATTCTTTAAAATATCACTCTCTTTAGTCTTTTCCGTATTTAAAACTTTTCCACGTAAAGGTAAAATTGCTTGATAACGTCTATCTCTTCCTTGTTTAGCACTACCTCCTGCTGAATCTCCTTCTACTAAGAATAATTCTTTTTTAGTCTTATCTCTACTCTGGGCTGGAGAAAGCTTACCTGATAATGCTCGTTCTTTAGATACTTTATTTTTACCTTTTCTTGCTTCTTCTCTTGCTTTTCTAGCTGCTTCTCTTGCTGTTTTACTCTTTAAGGATTTATTAATTATATCAGTAGCTACCATTTTATTTTCTTCTAGGAAGAACTGTAATTTCTCAGTAACTAAAGCATCTACGGCCGTTCTTGCTTGAGGAGTTCCTAGTTTTCCTTTAGTTTGTCCTTCAAACTGTAATAGTTCTTCTGGTATTTTCAAACTGATAATAGCAGTAAGTCCTTCTCTTACATCACTTCCTTCAAAGGCTTTTTCTTTTCCTTTGATAAAACCATTATTTCTAGCATAGTCATTAAAGACACGAGTTAAAGCTGTCTTAAACCCAACTTCGTGACTACCACCATCACTAGTTTTTACATTGTTAACAAAAGAGACAATGTTTTCTTGATAAGTATCCGTATACTGCATAGCAATATCTATTTCCATTTTGTCTTTAATACCTTCAAAAACTAGTGTTTTATGAAGAGTTGATTTACCTTCATTCAGATAATCAACAAACTCTTCTAATCCTTTTTCATAATGAAAAGTAGCATGTCGATCATCTTCTAAGTCATTAACCTCTATTGTTAATCCTTTTAAAAGGAAAGCAGATTCTTGCATTCTTTCACATATAGTAGTAAAGGAGAAGTTTATAGTTGAAAAAATTGTATCATCTGGTAAAAATCTAACCATAGTACCTGTCTTATTACTAGTACCTATCTTTTTTAACGGCTCTGATACTTTTCCCCCATCTTCAAATCTAATAAAGTAAACACCTTTATCACGTTCAATAGTAACTTCCATCCATTTAGATAAAGCATTAACAACACTTCCACCAACACCATGAAGTCCTCCTGATACTTTATAACCAGACTCTTCAAACTTACCACCAGCATGTAAAACAGTGTAAATAACTTCCGGAGTAGGTTTTCCTGATGAGTGCATTCCAACTGGTACACCACGTCCTTCATCTTTAACACTAATACTCTTATCTTCATGAATAGTTATTACTATCTTCTTACCATAACCATTAATCGCTTCATCTATTGAGTTATCAACTATTTCCCATACTAGATGGTGAAGTCCTTTTTTATCAGTCGATCCAATATACATACCAGGTCTTTTACGAACCGCTTCTAATCCTTCTAGTATTTTTATCGAGTCATCATTATATATTGTTGCCATAAACTTTCCTCCTACTTACTAAAAAAAAGAGCATCTCATCTCTCGTTCCCTTTAATTCTTTCGTATTAATTTTATCAAAAATAAAGCATTAGTGCAAACGTTTCTTAAACTTTTTTAACTTATTATAGACAGAAAATAACATAATTGTTAAAATTAATTAAAAGGAGATGCCAATGAAAAAATTTATTGTACTAATTATACTTTTAGGTCTTTTTATAGGTAGTTATATTTATCAAGATGATATATATGAGTTTTATGAAGAGAATTTTGTAAGAGAAGAGGTTACTTTAACAGAATCTAATGACTATACAAGAGATTATAGTTTTTCTTATGTAGCATTAACTAATAACTTCTCACCAGAAACAGAAGAAGATGTTAGAAACTTATATTATACAGTCTTAAACTCCGGAGTAGAAAGTTTTACTTTTTATTGTAAGAAAGATACTAGTTGTTTAGATAATGTTAAAGCTTTAGCAGATGATCAAAAAACTTTATCTACTATCAACAACTTTGTTCATCCTTTCAACAGTTTCAAAAGAATAACTACTAATTATGATGAAGCTAGAAAAGTTACTATTGATATTGAACATAATTATAATGATAATGTTAAGACTCTTGTGTTAAATAAAGTTAGAGAAATAGAAAGTCAAATATGGAATGATACAATGAGCTTAGATGAAAAAATAAAATTTGCACATAATTACATAATAGAACATAGTAAATATGATAAAGATAGAAGTGATAACAACATTATTAACTATCAATCTGATATAGCATATGGCCCACTATTGCAAGGATATAGTCTCTGTGGTGGATATACGGATGCAATGGAATTATTTTTAGAAGATTTAAAAATTAAAAGTTACAAAATATCTAATGATAAACATGTTTGGAATGGTGTTAATCTAGGCAATAACTGGTTTCACTTAGATCTCACCTGGGATGATCCTATAACTTCTAACAATCAAGATATCTTAGAATATACTTATTTCTTAGTAGATAACTCTAAACTATTAGCCACCGGTAATGATCAACATCAATTTGATACAAACATTTATCAAGAATTTAAGTAGTTAATAATAAAATAAACGTAGCAGATAGTTACGTTTATTTTGTTTTTACTTTAATCTTATTAATAGCTCGCAAACCAGTTTCTATTTGTGGTTCTAGTTTCTTTATTTCTTCTAATGAATAAAAATCTTTTACTTCATATCCTTCTATATAGTTCCCAGCATCAGGAAGCCACACTTGATAATTGTTATCTATCAAATCTTTAAGAAAATCATTATCATCATTATAGCCAATTGCTATACCATCGGAATACTCTAACATCTCTTCTGTTACCAAATCATATAGTTCTGATGCAGTTCCTAAAAAGCCCTTTTCCCTATTGTATATATACTCTTTAACATCATAAGTTTCTTTATTATAAAATAACATTATATTTTGACTATTATATAGTTGTAAAGCTTCGCCATCTTTAATTACATATTTACAGTATTTATCAAAATTATAATATTCTGAAGGAACTTCTTCCCTAGTTATTTCATTATTGTCATTATTACCACAACCACTAGTCCCTAATATAACACCAGCCATTCCTAAAGCTAATAGACTTTTTTTCATTTTAATTAACTCTTTCTTATTCATACTTACCTTGCCTCCATTCACCAATATACTATCATAAATTAATAAGTAAAGTAAATAATATTACAAAAAAAGATCACTTAACCATGATCTTATTCTTCAGTTGATTCTTTTTTAGCAACTACAGTTTTACCTTTATAGCTACCACACTTAGGACATGCACGGTGAGGTTTAATCATTTCCCCACATTCTTTACAAGCTACCATTCCTGGCATTGTTAAAGCATTGTGACTTCTACGCATTCTCTTACGTGTTTTTGATACCTTTCTGAAAGGTACAGCAAATAATTGAATATCTAATTTTAACATCTTCTTCACTCCTTTTCTTTTCCTTCTAGCAAATCACGGAATGGGAAATTCCCCTCTTCCTTTTCATACTCTTCTTCACTTACTAGATGCCAACCGTTCCCTTGATATTTAGAGTAATCACTTACTTCACTAAATCTAATGGGAACCTCTAGTACTATATTTTCCCATAAAACACTAAGAATATCAAGAGTATTTTCAATATTTTTTACTTTTTCTGTCACTTCTTCTTCTAAATGATTAGAAAAATGATAGGTTACATCTTCTAGTGAGATAGAGTCTTTTAAAATCATATCACCACTATATTCCCCTTCTAAGAAAAAGCTATCATCTACATATCTCTTTAAATTACCAGTAAAGTGAACATTTTTTAGTTCTATAATATCTGTATTTTGATACCAATCTTTAGTAAAGAAAAAATCTTCATTTATCTCTAATTTATCAGTCTTACCTTGTAATAATTCTCTAATATCCATAAATTATCTCCTAAACATTACTAATAGCATCACTATTAAGTTAAAACTTAATTTCATATTTGCTTTAAGTACAAATGTTTTTTCATAAACACTTGCTATATCATCGACTAAATCTACTATCCAACTTTCTAAATATTTAGGAACTTTTTTTCCAATTGGAAACATATGTGTTCTTATAATATCTTCTTCTAGACTTGATAAATCAAAATACTTACTAGCATTCAAGTAAGCTATCTCTGGATGTTCTATTAATCTTACTACTTTATTATTTTCTTCTTCATTAAAGAAAAAATCATGTAGTATAGCTCCTTTAGTAGTTTCTTTATAATTTAGATGTAGTATTTTAGTAATCTTATAAGAGTAATATGCTACTCTTACCATATGATCATATCTATTTAAGCCATGATGTGTACAAAATTTTGTCTTTTGATATTCTTCATTTTGAACAATAGGACTAATAAGTCTATTAAATTCATCATCATTATATGAAGTTTTTGGCATAACCATAACCCACTTTCTTTTCTTCAAGCACTATAATAATAGCATAAAGTTGAGTATTTTTCAAGCTACTATTCATCTCTCCAAAAAAAGATAATGTAGTGTTACAATTGATGTGACACCATTTATATATACAAAAAGCGATAGATACCTTAAAATAGTTATTGTAAAC
>CAKPPI010000028.1 GCA_934177545.1 uncultured Bacilli bacterium | reverse complement strand
TTAATTCGGATACATTTGAATATCAGATGCTTTCCCTTCTATTATAACTAGAAGGGTGGTGATACTTATGACAAAAAAACAAAGTTTTGTTGTGATATTACTATTATTTATAATAATATTTACTCTATTATATAGATAAAAAAATAGCATCTGATTCAACTATTGTTGAACTCAGATGCACATCTCTAAATATAGGGAAGCATCTGATTGCCTAAATCAAATGTATCCTTTTTAATTATATGAAGTCTCCTTCATCTGTATACATTTTATCATAGAATAATGACTATAACAATTATTAATAAAAATTTGCACTTTTCTCGTAGTATATTTTAGTGGTGTTCTATTGAAATATACTAGGTAGTCTGTTACTATTAATTCGGATACATTTGAATATCAGATGCTTTCCCTTCTATTATAACTAGAAGGGTGGTGATACTTATGACAAAAAGAGAAAGCTTTGTTGTAATATTACTATTATTTATAATAATATTTACTTTATTATATAGATAAAAAAGCATCTGATTCAACTATTGTTGAACTCAGATGCCAAAACCATATATAGGGAAGCATCTGATCTGCAAAATCAAATGTATCCTTTTTAATTATATGAAGTTTCCTTCATCTGTATACATTTTATCATAGAATAATGACTATAACAATTATTAATAAAAATTTGCACTTTTCTCGTAGTATATTTTAGTGGTGTTCTATTGAAATATACTAGGTAGTCTGTTACTATTAATTCGGATACATTTGAATATCAGATGCTTTCCCTTCTATTATAACTAGAAGGGTGGTGATACTTATGACAAAAAAACAAAGTTTTGTTGTGATATTACTATTATTTATAATAATATTTACTCTATTATATAGATAAAAAAATAGCATCTGATTCAACTATTGTTGAACTCGGATGCATATCTTACATGATGGAAAGCATCTGATTGCCTAAATCAAATGTATCCTTTTTTATTATATGAAGTTTCCTTCATCTGTATACATTTTATCATAGAATAATGACTATAACAATCATTAATAAAAATTTGCACTTTTCGCGTACTATATTTACTTTATTATATAGATAAAAAAAGCATCTGATTCAACAACTGTTGAATTCGGATGCAAACCACAAAATATGGGAAAGCATCTGATCTGCAAAATCAAATGTATCCTCTTTTATTATATGAAGTTTCCCTCATCTGTATACATTTTATCATAGAATGGTGACTATAACAATCACTAACTAAAATTTACACTTTTTTCGTATATGTTATAAAAAAATGTTGACAACATCATTTTTATAAATATAATATTGTATAACAAATAAGCAGTACAAAATCTAATAATAATAGTGAGGGCTATGAAATGGATAAGAGTGAACAAAGGAAAACAATCACATTATTCTTTTGTGATATTTATGGTACTGTAGATGGAAATTTTACTGAAGAGGAAACTGTTAAGTTTGCTGGATTACTAGAAGAACTTAGAAGACAAAATAATAGTGATTATTTGGTCTTTAGTATATTATCTTCTGAATTACCAGTAGTTGTAAATAGTTATAAGAAACATCTTTCTAAATATTTTAGTGATAGTGTAATAGTTATGCCTGAATTTTTAGAATTAGAAAAGGTAAGAGAGGAAAAAATAGCTTATGCTTTATGTTGTGTAGAACAATTAAAGAAAGTATATGATATTGATACAATTATTTATGCTGATGATATAGTGTTTTTACATGAAATGTTAGGCGAATTATTAAGTGAAAAAGAAGATATCTTGATAAACTCTATAGTTCCTGGATATGGAGAAAATAATTTGAATTTTATTAATAATGAGTTAGAGAGAAAAATTATTAAATCAAAACCTCAAAAAAGATAGATTATATTTTAAGCTACTATTTTTTTCTTTTGCTTTTTCTTTGAATATATAGTAAAATTAAGAAAGTTTGGGAGGAAAAGTATGTTACAAGTAAATAATGTTAGTTTAAGATTTGGAAAAAGGACTTTGTTTGAGAATGTTAACTTAAAATTTGTAGATGGGGCTTGTTATGGATTGATTGGTGCTAATGGTGCAGGGAAAAGTACCTTTCTAAAATTATTAACAGGTGAATTAGAAACTACTACTGGAGATATTACCACTGGAAAAAATGAAAGAATATCTGTTTTAAAACAAGATCATTATCAGTTCGATGATATGCGCGTTTTAGATGTAGTTATTATGGGAAATGATAAACTATATAAAATAATGAAAGAAAAAGAAGAATTATATTCTCATACGGAGTTTACAGAAGAAGATGGCTATCGTTTAGCAGACTTGGAAGCTGAATTTTTAGATATGGATGGTTGGAATGCTGAAAATGATGCAGCTATTTTACTAAATAATCTAGGTATAAAAGATGAAAATTATGATAAAAAAATGAGTGAAATACCAGTTAAACTAAGAGTAAAAGTACTACTTGCTTCCGCTCTTTTTGGAAATCCTGATATATTATTATTAGATGAGCCTACTAACAGTTTGGATTTAGATGCTATTAATTGGTTAGAAGAGTTCTTGATAAACTTTCCTAATACTGTAATAGTAGTCAGTCATGATAGATATTTTCTAAATAAAGTATGTACTCATATTGTTGATATTGATTTTGGTAAGATGAAAATGTATATTGGTAATTATGATTTTTGGTATCAATCAAGTGAGTTAGCTCTTAAACAAATGAAGGAATCTAATAAGAAAAAAGAAGAAAAAATAAAAGAGTTACAAGATTTTATTGCTAGATTTTCTGCTAATGCATCTAAGAGTAAACAAGCAACATCAAGAAAAAAGATGCTAGAAAAAATTGAACTAGATGAGATTGTACCATCTTCTAGAAAGTACCCATTTATTGAATTTAAAATAACTAAGCAAATTGGAAAAGAAATATTAAAGGTAGAAAACTTAATTAAAGAAGTAGACGGTGTAAAAGTTCTAAATAAGATATCATTTACTGTTTTAAAAGGTGATAAAATAGCTATCGTTTCTAATAATGATTTAGCAAAGACGACACTCTTTAATATTCTAGCGGGAGTAGAAAAGTTTGATAAGGGACAAGTTTTATTTGGCAAGACTATCTCTCCAGCTTATCTTCCACAGGACAATAGTTCTTATTTTGAGAAAGATGAAAGTATTCTTGATTGGATTAAACAATATAAAAAAGTAGATGATGATACTGAATTAAGAGGTTTCTTAGGAAGAATGTTATTTTCTAAAGAAGATGTATTTAAAAAAGTAAATGTTTTATCAGGTGGAGAAAAGGCAAGATGTATGCTTAGTAAAATGATGTTAGAAGAACCAAACTTCTTAATATTAGATGAGCCAACTAACCATTTAGATCTAGAAAGCATTACATCGCTAAATAAGGGATTAGAGAACTTTGAAGGTGAATTAATCTTGACCTCTCGTGACCATGAACTTAATCAGACTGTATGTAATAGAATAATTGAAATTAGGGATGATGGTAGTATAGTTGATAGAAGATTAACTTTTGATGAATATTTCAATCAATAGTTTACGTTAGAAGACAATAAATTTTTAAAAATATGATTGTCTTTTTTGTATTTATTAATTATTATTAATTTAGGAGATGAAGATATGGAAAAGAAGAATAATGGAGTTGTTATCTTTCTTATAGTAGTAGTGATTTTATTGGTTGGTTATATTACTTATATAAGTTTTGGTAAAGTTACTAATAAGACGGAAACAGTGACTAGTGATGAAAAAAGAATTGATTCGGATAGTAAAAATGAAACATTAGATATTAATAGTAGTTTAGTGCAAGATTTATATAATAAAGTAGTGCTAACAGGAGATAGTTATTATAAATATTGGTTTTATAATGATTCTGATAATTATCAGGTGAGTAGTGCTAGTGAATCTAGTAAAATGGCTTTAGTTTATCATAATTTAAAGAAATCTGATTTTACTACTATTCAAAATACAGCAGATATCAAGAAAAATGTTACTATAAATAATAGGAGTTATACGTTACAAGAAAGTAGTTCTACAGGATTTATTCCGTATGAAAGAGTTGAACACACTTATAAAGAATTATTTGGTGGTAGTAATACTCTTAATAAGAGTGAACCTATGCGAGTAGGACCTTATATAATAGAGTACTACATCTATGATGAAAGTGTTAATGGTTACCTATATTATCTAACAGAAGGTAGTGGTACTACTGGTAGTTTCTATCATGGAACTGTTACTAAGGCTGAAAGAGTAGGAGATACTATTGTAATAACAGAAAAAGTAGATTTTTCAGAAAATACTGATGGAAAAGGGACAATAACTTCTACTACAAATTATCAATATACTTTTAAATTATTAAATGATACTTATTCCTTTATATCGAGGGTGAAAATATGAAAATAGAAACGAAGGTTAGTACTCAAATACTTTTATGTATATTAGTCTTTTTGCTAGGAATAGGGTTATTAGTATTTTCTATAAAATTTACAAAAGATTATGATTACAAACAAAATACATATAAAGATATAAGTGGTGTAGTAACTTGGATTGATACAAAGGAAGAAAACGGAACAAAAACAACAGATATTACTGTTGAATATGAGGTTGATGGAAAAGTTTATCATGCCCATACTACTATGTCTTCATATGATGATGTTTATGCTCGGGGATCAACTATCAATTTTAAATATAATCCTGATGATCCTTTGGATGTAGTATGGAAGCATGATGCTAGTTCAAAAATTGTTTTTCCGCTGGTTGCTATAGTCTTTATGATAGCTGGAATTTTTGGAACGGTAAAAAATATTAAGACTTTAATAACGGAAGGTAATCATGTAGTACATGAAGAAAATAATAATTTTGAAAACACATCTAATAATCCGGTAGTAACTTCAGTAGAAAATATTTATCAACCTACTGATAATATAAATCTTATTAATAATCAGAAAGAAGAAGTTAAGCCAGTAGAAGAGCCGAAACTAACAATTGTTGAAGAGCCTAAATCGACGGCATTAGAAGATATTTATAAAAATTAAAAGAATAACTGATTTTTCGGTTATTCTTTTATTGTTAGGGCACCTTTTGGACAACGGTTTCCCCAAGTATCTAGTATTTTACCATTCTTTTTAACAATGATAATTTCACAATGATTAGGACATCCCTTGCAGGTAATACCACTAGTTTCAAACTTAGCATCACGTACTTTAAAATTAAACTTCTTCTTTATACCACTTTTCTTGGCAAGAATAGCACTACCTAAAGCTCCCATTAAATGTCCATTATCATCAACAATTATATCTTCCTTTAATAAATCTTCAAAAGCTTTTTTTACGCCAACATTTTTACTAACACCACCTTGAAAGATAATGGGTCCTTCTATTTTTTTACCTTTTGCTACATTATTTAAATAATTACTTGCTACACTGTAACAAAGACCAGCGATTATATCGTTTTTTTGATAACCCATTTGTAATTTATGAACTAAGTCACTTTCAGCAAAGACAGTACATCTTGCTGCAATACTAGTTGGATTCTTACTAGTAAGAGCGATTGTTCCAAAGTCTTTAACATCAAGTCCTAATCTTTTAGCTTGACTAGATAAGAAACTACCAGTACCAGCAGCACATAAAGTATTCATCGCATAATCAGTAACTATCTTATTATCTAGTAAAATTATCTTAGAATCTTGTCCACCTATTTCTAGTATAGTTCTAATATCAGGATATCTAGATAAAGTTCCAATAGCATGAGCAGTTATTTCATTTTTAATACTAACTGCTTCTAACATGGTACCAATTAACTTTCTAGCAGAACCAGTAGTACCAACTCCTAATATCTTTATATCCTTACAATCTTTTTCTAATTCCTTTAAAACTTTCTTAACTGCTTTAACTGGATCACCTTCAGTCCATAAATAACTACTAGCTACTATATTATTATCTTCATCAATTACTACACCTTTAGTAGAAATAGAACCAATATCAATACCTAAATAACCAGTCATTATTATCCCTCCCTCTTAAAATTTAATAAATCATAAAAAGCTTCTAATCTAGTCTTTATTCCATCTAAACCACTTTGTTCATCAAAAGAGAAAAAAGTAATAGGAATATTTAAATCTTTAGCTTCCTTAATCATAATTGGAATAGCTCCTATTTCTGGAGTACATCCTGTTGGTTTAGTATGAATGACACCATCAAAGTGATGTCTTTTTAAATAATTAATTCGGTAGACATTATCAAGCCCATCTGCCCCTAAAGTATATTTACAGTACTTTCTAATTCTAAACTTCATAAAGGGAAGTAAAAACTTCTTTTGCCATAAGAGATAACTAACATTAGTAAATCTTTTAATCTCTATATGATAACTTGCTAAAGTTTTTTCTAGTTCATAGTTAGAATATGGCTCCATAGCAGTATAAAGTTCGCCAATAATACCTACTTTTAAACAATCTTTTGGTTTATTAATGGGAATAGTCTTTAAATTTCTTAGAGAATCTTTATATATCTTTCTAAGAGCAAATATACCTTTAGCATTATTACATTCACTAATAAATCTATTCTTTAATCTTAGAAAAGAACCTTTATTTTTTTCAAAACCAATTCTTTTTCTAATTTCTATATCTAGTTTATCTAAATAATTAATATATAAAAGAGTAGATAGTCCTTCATGAATAAACTGCCGTTTAGTAAGAGTAGGATTTAACTTCTTAAAGATAGTAAATACTTCCTTAAAATTTAAACTATCACCACCAATTATTTGAATAAATTCAAAGTTATATCCTAAATCTTTTAAAATGGTTTCTTGTACTTCTGCATAATATCTATATCTGCATCCTCCTCCTGCTTGTAATAAAACATTAGCTCCCATATCTAAGGCTTCTATAAAGTTACCTAAATTATATTTAAAAGGGATACAAACAGAATCAGGTGAGTATTTACTACCTAAATCAATAGTCTTTCTAGTAATAGGTGGAGTATCAATTACTTCTAAGTTAGTAACTCTTCTTAAAAACTTACCAATTGGGTGTTTATAATCACCTAGTTGAGGAAAAGCTAGTACCTTTTTCAAAGATGAATACCTCCTTTCAACATATCTATAAAGCTTTCTAATCTAGTAATAATAGCAATATCACTATTAATCTCTTCAAAAGTAAGTAAGAGTACTTTACTATTACCTTTCTTTCTTATAATCATTTCATTAGTTAAAGAGTCAGGTCCACAAGGAAAAGCTGATATTAAAATAATCCCATCAACTTTATCTTTATAATAAGAGAAAGCTCCTAGTAATTCTTTATTCATTGTCCAGTGAACAGTCTTAGAAATCCTTTTGCATTCATCTTCAATTATATTTCTATCTATTTCATGACTATAAATTATTTCTATATCATTTTCTTTTAAATACTTAGTAACACTACCACCGATTAGAGAATCTAATAAGTTATAACTGTGTCCTAATAAAAGGACTTTTTTCTTCTTAGATCTAAGTTTTTCTAAACCACTTTTCTTAAGCTTATCAAGATATAACTTTTCCTTTTCTTTAGCAATTAAATAAGCATTATTAGATTCAAAGTAACTAAAGCCAAATTCTTTTCCTAGTAGAATAAAAGCTTTCTTCTCACTGTTATGGTGTTCTACATCAACATTATAGTTTAGTATCTTCTTATTAAATAGTACTCTAACTAAATCATATAGGGCATTAAAATTAGTACATACTTGTTCATTCTTCTTTAAAGAGTAGATTCTTGGAATAAAGATAGTATCACACTTATCTTTTATCTCATCTATTTGTCCCAAGAATATTTTCATGGATAAACAAGCTTCATCTAAAGCAATGTTTTTTCCTCTTTCTAATGTCTTGTAAGTAGTATTATCACTGACTATATAAGGTATTTCTAATACATCAAAAAAACTTTTCCATAATACACCATAGCGGTAGTATAAAAAACCTCTAGGTATTCCAACTTTATCCATAAGAGCCTTCCTTTCCTTATAACCTTATGTGATAAAACGATGAAAATTTACAGTCAATATTCGACAAAATAAAATAAAATATGTTATAATCTTGCTAGAGAGGAGAATTAAATATGGATAATAAGAAAAAAGAACAACTTAAAACAGTTGCTATCATAATATTAGTATTAATTATTGTGTTTGGAGGCAGTTATCTTGCTTCAGAGATTAAATCAGATAAAAATACTTCTAGTAATAAGACAACTACAAGTGATAATAATAATACTTCTACAGATAGTGATGATAGTTCTAGTATTAGTGAAGATAAACAGGCTGAATTAAATAGTATTGATATTGATGAATATTTATCACTTAAGAAAGGTAGTGATAAGTCAATTATCTATATTTCAAGACCAACTTGTCATTACTGTCAACAAGAAGATCCAATTATGAAAAATATTATATATGAAACAAAGATTACAGTTAATTATTTAAATACTGATGAACTTGACGATGATGGTAATACAAAGCTAATTAAATCTGATGACTATTTCAGTGAAGGATATGGTACTCCATTAATTCTAGTTGTTCAAAAGAATAAGATTGTAGATAAAATTGAAGGATTAACTTCTAAAGAAGATATTATGTCATTCTTTAAAAAATATGATTTCATAAAAGATTAATGGTGATTTGATGAATAATGAAGAAAAACTAAGAAGATTACTTAGTGAATTTAGATCAAAATATCCAATGACTATTGGGTGGAGACTTGAAAAGAATAGTAAAATAGTTTTAAAGCATCTTTATGATGATGAGGAAATAATCTATGCTTTTTATGCTCAGAAAAATGATAATCCACTTAATATCTTAGGAACAGGTGTTATTGTTCTTACCAATAAGAGATTAGTTATAGGAAGAGATAGGGTAGTAGTTGGCTATTTCTTTGATAGTATTACACCTGATATGTTTAGTGATTTAAAAGTTAAAAGTGGTGTTATCTTTGGAAAAGTAGAAATTGATATGTTACATGAGTTTATTATTCTAAGTAATATTGATAAGAGAGCTTTACCAGAAATAGAGAAAAAAGTATCTAGTTTTATGCATGATGCAAAATTTAATCTTTATAAAGAGGAATCATAGAGAAAAATTTCTCTTTTTCTTTTGCTATAATTATTTTTGTGATACAATTGTTATAAGATAGGAGTTGGCTTTTATGTTTGATAGAATTATTTATATAGGTGATCAAGGAGCAGAGATTAAATTAAAAGATAAAGAACATCTTGCGATGAATTTGATGAATCTACATCTTGTCATTGAAGATGAAAATAAGAAAATATTAGCAGAAGTAGACGATTTACAAGATGATATTGTAAAGGTTCGTTTTCTTGGCGAAATAGTAGATAATAAACTAGTAGGTGGTGTTTTAAGAAAACCTAAAATTGATGCTAGTATTAGGGTTATTGAACAAAATGAAATACCAATGATAGTAGGTAGGGATGAAGCTGGTTATATGTTATTAGGCGCTAGTCCATTTTATAATGATCATCCGGTGTATTTAGATGTAAATAACTTCTTTAGTAATCATTTTGCTATATTTGGTAATAGTGGTAGTGGTAAAAGTTGTGGTATTTCTAGAATTATTCAAAATATGTTTATGGATAAAAGATTATTTCCTTATAAATCAAATATTCTAATATTTGATGCATCAGGGGAATATTATAATGCTTTTAAAGATTTAAATAGAATAGATAGTAATTATCATTATAGATTTCTTACTACTAATGAAGCTGATGGAGTGGGGGAACCATTAAGACTTCCAATATTCTTACTTAATGAAACTGATATAGCTTTACTTTTACAAGCAACAAATCATTCACAATTACCAATTATTGAAAGAATGTTAAAGTTAGCTAGAATATTTGCACAGGGTGGAGACGCTAATAAATTTAAAAATCATCTAATTGCTAAAGCTATTATGACTATATTATATAGTAATGAAACATCTCCTCATAAGAGAAATGAAGTGTTTTCAATTCTTGCTAGTTGCTCTACCCCAGAGTTTAATTTGGAGTCACCTGTGCAAGGTATTGGTTATGTTAGAAAGTTTAGAGAGTGTTTCTTAATTGATTCACATGGACAATTCTCAGAAAGTGTTTTGTTAACTGAGTATGTATCTGGCTTTATTCATAGCGAATTTGATGATTATGAACCACCTAGGGAATGTTATTATACATTAGAAGACTTGGAAAAGGCTTTAAACTTTACTTTAATTAGTGAAGGATGGCTTCGCAATGAACAAACTTATGCTGATTCAGTAACACTTAGAGTTAGACTTCATTCTTTAATTACATCCAATAATGCTAAATACTTTTCTAGTCCTACTGGTAAATATGAAACTTTAGAAACATATTTATCTAATTTAATTATCAATAATGGTACAAAATATCAAATTATAAATATTAATTTAGATGATGTAGATGATGATTTTGCTAAAGTAATAACTAAGGTGTATTCAAGACTTTTATTTGAATTTACTAAGGGATTAAAGAACAGGGCAAGTATCCCATTCCATATTCTTGTTGAAGAAGCTCATAGATATATTCAAAATGACACTGATAGATTTTTAATTGGTTATAATATATTTGAACGTATTGCTAAGGAAGGTAGAAAGTATGGATTAATTCTAGGACTTATTTCTCAAAGACCAGTAGAATTATCTGATACTGTTATTTCTCAGTGTTCTAATTTCCTAATCTTTAAAATGAATCATCCAGTTGATGTTGATTATATTAGAAAAATGGTGCCAAACATTTCTGATGATGTTGTTGAAAAACAAAAGACGTTACAATCTGGTACTTGTCTAGGATTTGGTAGTGCATTTAAGATACCTCTTATTGTTAAGTTAAAAATGCCTGATCCTATGCCTAAGAGTGGTAACTGTGATGTTGTTAGTATTTGGAATGGTAATAGAACTGTGGCTAGCTCTAATACTGTTCAACCAACTCCACCAACTCAACCAGTTTATGAGGAACCTAAACCTACACCAGTTGTTAATAATAGTATTAATGTTCAACAAATGCCTAGTGTTGAGCCTAGCGTTATACAACCGGTTATACCACAACCAATTTCATCACAGCCTCAACCTGAAGTAGTTAATACCGCATCTACAACTTTACAAACTATACCAGAAGTTAACCAGGTGGCAAGTATTAATACAACTCAACAAATCGAGGTTAGTCAACAAGCACCACAAGTGATTTTACCTCAAGTAGATGTCAAACCAGCTGTTATACCAACTCCAATGCCAGCACAAGATACTATTAGTCCGATTCCAGAAGTAATGCCAGGAAATGATGATGATAATATTCCTACTATCTTATAGTATTTAGTAATTACTTATAGAATAATATGATTTAAGAGAGAGATAATTTCTCTTTTAATTTGGCGAAAAGGGGATTGAATAGTTACCAAAAATTTGATAAAATCAAATTGTTGAAGATAGAGAGAGTTAGGTGTTTGGCTGTTGGGTTATTGGTGAAGAAAAGTGTACATTTTAATTCGCAAATCAACAACAAACAGACACATAAAGAGGAAGTAGAGGTGACCCGCCCATGGATATATTAAGTTTACAGCAAGTTAACATGGGGGGGGGTGTTTAAACCATAAATCTACTTTCTTTTATTGTGCTTTAAGATAGACT
>CAKPPI010000027.1 GCA_934177545.1 uncultured Bacilli bacterium | reverse complement strand
TTAGGAAATGTTTTAAATAAAACCGCTTATCAAAATATGGACCAAGCAGATGTTATCTTATTTATGATAGATGCTAAGACTGGGTTTGGTAAGGGGGATCAGTTTATACTAAATAAAATAAAAGAGATTGAAGATGTACCAGTTTTTCTATTATTAAATAAAGTAGATAGTATAGCCAAAGAAACTTTATTTAAAACAATAGATAAAGCAACTAAAGACTTTGACTTTGCGGAAGTTATTCCTATATCAGCTTTAGAAAAGGATGGACTAGATGATTTAGTTACTACTTTAAAAAAATATTTAATAGATAGTGAACCAATCTTTGAAGATGATGCTTTAACTAATGTTTCTACTAAGTTTATTTTAGCAGAATTTGTAAGAGAAAAAGCAATGCAATTAACTAAAGAAGAAGTTCCTCATGCGATAACTTGTTATACCGAAAAATATGAAGAAGATGATAACTTAATTAGAGTCCAAGTTTTAATTGTAGTAGATAGATTATCACTAAAGAAAATTATCATTGGTAAAAATGGTAGTATGCTTAAGAAAATAGGAACAGCAGCACGATATGAAATGGAAAAGTTTATGGGTAAGAAAGTTTATCTAGAAACATATGTAAAAGTAATAGAAAACTGGAAGGAAGAAGAAAAATATTTAAAAGAATTTGGTTTTGAAAATGAATAAAAAATGTTTCTTTCTCTCATATTAGTAGTAGGTGATATAAATGGATGAATTAATATGGAAATTGTTTAAAGAAACAGGGGATGTTAGGTATTTTCTTCTTAATAAGAAGATAAGGGAAAGTGATAAGGATGAAGATAGTAGACGTGAAAGGAATCATCTTAAGTGAAGTAAACTATAGTGATTCTAGTAAGATACTAAATGTTTTAACGGAAGAATATGGTCTTATCAGCATCTTATCTAAAGGCTGTCGTAATTTGAAAAGTAAACTAAGAGGAACTAGTAGAAAACTCCTTTATGGAACTTTTCATTTTTATTACCGTGAAAATGGTGTTTCGACAATATCTAGTATTGATGTGATTAATGCTTATCCTAAGATAATGACTGATTTAGCAAGTCTATGTTATGCCTCCTTTATTTTAGATTTAACTTATCAAGTAGTAAGACAAAGTGAGGCAAAAGAAATTATGTCTTTACTAATTAATGCTCTTGATAAGATAGAACAGGGACTAAACAAAGAGACTATTACTAATATTATTCAGTTAAAGTATCTAACTTATTTAGGAGTAGAACCAATTTTAGATGGGTGCACTTCGTGTGGTGATAAAACAAATATTATAGGATTTGATGCTACTTTAGGAGGTTTTGTTTGTGCTAATTGTTATCAAAATAGAGGGTATAGTAGTTCTAAAGCGATTAAATTAATAAGAATGTATTCTCTACTAGATATTAGTAAAATAACAAAAATAGAAGTAGCCGATGAAACTAACTTAGAAATATATAGATTTTTAGAAGAATACTATGATAGATATACTGGTATATATTTAAAAAGTAGAAAAATGTTAAATACAACATTAAATTTGTTAAAGGAGTAGTTTATGAAGAGTCGTTTAAAAAATTATATAATTATTTCCCTGTTCGCTTTTATCTTAATAGCTACTGCTGTTTTGTTTAAAGCAACGATGAGAGAAGATTTATTACTTTACTACTTATTAATATCTATTAAGAATAACATCTTATTATCAGTTGCTACTTTACTATCTTTCCTAGGAAGTATTAAAGGCTTAATAGTAGTATCTTTCTTTTTAGTCTTTATTTTAAAGTCAAATAAACAAAGAATCTTTCTTTTTCTAGACTTAATTGGTAGTGGATTAATTATTAATATTGCTAAAAATATATTTTTAAGAGAAAGACCAATTATTGGTCAAAACTTATTAGCAGATTATAGTTTTCCTTCAGGGCACACCTTTATAGCTATATCTTTCTATGGATTTTTACTTTATCTTGTAATGAAAGATAAAAAAGTAGGTTATAGGAAACTAAAAGAAGGATTACTCTTATTCTTAATAATAACTATTCCGTTAAGTAGATTAATATTAGGAGTACATTATCTTACTGATGTATTAGGTGGCATTACTTTAGGACTAGCTTATTTATTCTTTCTTATTATCATGTATGAAAGTAATTTTCTAAAAGATAAGGAAGATGAGACAAAACTTACTTTTTCCTTTAAATATGCCTTTGAAGGGATTATTTCTACTATTAAAGAAGAGAGAAATATGTTTATTCATTTTCTTATCGCAATAATAGTAGTTATTACTGGTATTTATGTAAGACTATCACTAAATGAATGGTTTATCTGTTTACTATTATTTGCCTTAGTCTTTAGTCTAGAACTTATTAATACAGCCATTGAAAATACCGTTGATTTAGTAACAACTAAGAAGAATAAGAAAGCGAAACTTGCCAAAGATGCAGCAGCAGGAGCAGTTTTGATAGCAGCTATTTTTGCAAGTATTATAGGTATAATCATTTTTTTACCAAAATTTTTTTAGGAGGTAGCGATGAAGATTGGAATAATGGGTGGTAGTTATAATGGAACGGGAGAGATAACTACTAAAGTTTATGAAATAGCAAAGACTCTATCTAAGTATGATAACTTTGTAATGGGACCTAATGAGACTGGTTTATTAAAGAAAGTAAAAGATGTTTTAGTGGAACATAATAAAAATATTACTATTTATGGACTAGATACTAATGAGTTTAAAGAAGTAAGAGGTACTACTAAATATAAAGTTAAAACAGTAACTGATAGAATTGCTAACTTGTATAACGAAAGTGATGTAATCATCTTCTTACCAGGAGGAGTAGGAACAAGAGCAGAGTTTTATACGATGTTAGATAGTAAAATGGAACTAAAATGTGACAAAAAGATATATCTATATAACGAGTTTGGTGACTTTGACTTACTACTTCAGGAACTTAAAAGTCTAAAAGAAAAAAACTATATAAGTAAAGATGAAGACTTATCTTGTTACTTTAAGATAATTTCATCTTGTGAAGAGATTGAAAAACTACTATAATATATAAGAAAGAAAAGAGGAAGTTTATGGAAAAATTAACGATGGAAAAGCTAGTAGCTTTTTGTAAACAATATGGATATGTATTTCAAGGAAGTGAAATTTATGGTGGACTTGCTAATACTTGGGATTATGGTTCCCTAGGAGTTTTACTTAAGAATAATATTAAGAATGCTTGGATGAAGAAATTTATTCAAGAAGATATAAATTGTGTAGGACTAGATAGTGCAATATTAATGAATCCAAAGACTTGGGAAGCATCAGGTCATATTGCTACATTCTCAGATCCTTTAATCGACTGTAAGAAATGTAAGACTAGACATCGTGCTGATAAACTAGTAGAAGCTGATGGAGTAGAAGATGCTGGAGGAATGAATCATGAAGAGTTAATGAACTATATCAAGGAACATAATATAACTTGTCCTAATTGTGGAGCATTAGATTATACTGATATAAGAGAATTTAACTTGATGTTTAAAACATTCCAAGGAGTAACAGAAGATGCTAAAAATACTGTCTACTTAAGACCAGAAACTGCTCAAGGAATATTTGTTGATTTTCTAAATGTTCAAAGAAGTATGCGACTTAAAGTACCATTTGGTATAGGTCAGATTGGTAAAAGTTTTAGAAATGAAATAACACCAGGTAACTTTATTTTCCGTGTTAGAGAATTTGAACAGATGGAAATGGAATTTTTCTGTAAGCCAGGGGAAGAGTTAAAATGGCATCAATATTATAAAGACTATTGTTATAACTTCCTATTATCATTAGGAATTAAAAGGGAAAACTTAAGATTAAGAGATCATTCAAAAGAAGAATTATCTTTCTATAGTAATGCTACTACTGATATTGAATATAAATTTCCATTTGGTTTTGGTGAGTTATGGGGAATAGCTTCTCGTACTGATTATGATTTAACACAACACCAAAGGGTATCAGGAGTTAGTCAAGCTTATTTAGATCCAGAAACTAATGAAAAGTATATTCCTTATGTAATTGAACCTAGTGTTGGAGTGGATAGAATGTTCTTAACAGTATTATGTGATGCTTATGATGAAGAGACGCTTGATAATAATGAAACAAGAGAAGTATTACACCTTCATCCATATTTAGCACCATATAAAGTAGCAGTATTACCACTTGCTAAGAAATATCATAGTGAAAAAGCTCATGAAGTATGGAAAAGTCTTGCTAGTAAATTCTCTTGTAGTTATGATGAAGCAGGAAGTATTGGTAAAAGATATAGAAGATGTGATGCTATTGGTACACCATTTGCTATTACTATTGATGATGAAACTATCAATAATAATACTGTAACCGTAAGAGATAGAGATACGATGGAACAAGTAGTAGTAAAATTAGACGAGTTAGAAGATTATATCAAAGAAAGAGTAGCATTTTAATGAAACCAGTAATTGGGATACTTACACGATATGATGTAAATCAAAAAGGTAGATGTTTAAACTATGTTTTTGATAGTACAAGAACAGCTATTTTAAAGATGGGAGGTAATCCTCTTCTTTTATGTCCGATGCAAAATATGGAGTATTATGATACTAAATATGAAGATTATGTCTTACCAACAGAAGAAGAGAAAAAACTTGCTACTTACTGGTTAGATATGTGTGATGGTTTATTTATTCCAGGAGGAAGTAAGATAAGTCCTTATGACTACTTTATCTTAGAAGAAGCACTTAAAAGAAAAATACCAGTATTAGGCGTATGTCTTGGAATGCAGTTACTTGCTAATTACAAAGTAGATGAATTTTTCCTAAAAGATGTAGATGATAATATTCATAATACTAGTTGGGTAAGAGAGACAGAAGATAAACCAGTTCACGATGTTATAATAAATAAAGATAGTATGCTTTATAATATTATTTCTAAAGATAAAATAAGTGTTAATAGTTTTCATTCTAAAGAAGCAGCTAAAAATGATAAATTTAGAATAACAGCTTTAGCAGAAGATGGCGTAATTGAAGGAATAGAACTTAAAGATTATCCATTTTGTATGGGAGTACAATGGCATCCAGAATTGATGCTAGATACTGATATAAATTCTATTAAAATATTTAAGTACTTTGTAGAAGAAGCTAGTAAACATAATAAAGATATAGAGGTGGTTAGTCTATGATAGATAAAGTAAAAGGAGTAGTAATAGAACCAAATGGAATAGCTCATTCATTTGGAAAATGTAGAATGGTTTTAAATACTACAGCTGATGAAGCACATGATCCTAGTTTTAAAAGAGAGATTTTGTCTAAAGATTGGTTTAAAAACTATGGATATGATTATAAACAAGATGAAACTCTTTTTAGTCAAATACCAGAAATGACTAAGTATGGTTTTTCTTTCGTTATAAATCATAGTTCAGTTAATCCAAAGGGAACTAATTATTATTGTTATAGTATTCAAATTGCAAAAGAATCAATACCAAATATTAAGAACTATTTTAAAAATATATATCCTATTATTAAAGATGTCCAAGATGTGCCAGAGCCATGTTATGTTGAAGGAATGATTTATGAAAATGGGTGTGAAGCTCTTGATGATATAATGTATGATGTGGATGAGTTTTATGAAGAATTAGGTTTTTCTAAACAAGATGCTAAAGGAAGAATAAGATAGGGGTGATATTGTTGAGCGATGAGTCAATAAAAATAGATAAAGTAAAAGGAGTAGTAATAGAACCAAATGGAATAGCTCACTCTTTTGGACATTGTTTAATGCTTCCAAATGAGATAGAAACAACTCATGAAGAACATCAAAAATGTTTTGAGAATGAAATATTAGCTAGTGATTGGTGGCAGAACAGTAATATTAATTATGATTATAATCATTATTACTATTCGCAAATTGAAAACTTAACTAAGCAGGGATTCTCACTTATTCAAAATAATAGTTGTGTAACAGATAAAGGAAATCGTTCTATTTCCTATGTAGTAGCACTTAGTAGTGAAGGTTTAACTAAGCAAGAAGAATGTGTAAAAGATATTTATAAAACGATTAGTGAAATAATATCTTTAGAAGATAGTGCTTATTTTGAATTAGCACTGTTTAGTGATGGAATACCAATAATCGATATGTTAGGTGATTCTATAGAAAAACTTGATGAATTTTATAATGAAATAGGAATAAATCCAGAAAAAATACAAGAAAATGCAAAAAATATCTAATTTTAGAGTAAAAAAGTTTGACATTCATAACTTTTTTGCATATAATATTAGCAGTTAAAGAAAAGGAAAGAGATGTTTATCCACCTGATTGCTAAGTAGCGATAGGTAAAAAGCCAAGATTATAATTTAATAATATGGTTTTTGGAGTGGATAAATATTTATCCACTTTTTCTTAATTTATGGAGGTGTTAATTATCGCAAAAGACAAGAATAGTCTAATGATTAATGATGAGATTAGAGCCAAGGAAGTATTAGTTATTGGACCAAATGGAGAACAAGTTGGGATTAAATCAATAAGTGATGCTAGGACACTTGCAAATTATGCCAATCTTGATTTAGTACTAATGAATCCAAATGGCAATCCACCTGTATGTAAGGTTATGGATTATAATAAGTATCGCTATGAAAGACAAAAGAAAGAAAAGGATGCTTTAAAGAAACAAAGAGCTAATCAAGCAGAATTAAAAGAGTTTCGCTTATCACCTGTAATAGATGTAGGTGACTTTGAAACAAAATTAAGAAATGCTATTAAATACCTCAAAAAAGGTGATAAGATTAAGCTTAGTATTCGTTTTAAAGGTAGACAAATGGCGCATACAGAACTTGGTAAAGAAGTCTTAGATCGTTTTGCAGAAAAAGCAAGTGAATATGCTGAAGTAGCAGAACAAGCAAAATTAGACGGTCGTAACATGACGATGATGTTAGTACCAAAAAAAGATAAGTAGGAGGAATAAAATTATGCCAAAAATTAAAACACATAAGGGAACAGCAAAAGTAGTAAAAAAACGTAAAAATGATATTAAAATAGGACGTCCAGGAAGTCGTCATAATACTGGTTATAAACCAACTAGTGCAAATCGTAAGAATAGAAAAGGATCTAACTTAAGTAAAGCAGATCAAAATCGTTTAAAGAATGTTCTTTAAAATGAGATGAAGGAGGAGAAAGTATGGCAAGAGTAAAGAATGGAGCAACAACAAAAGCTCGTCATAAAAAAGTATTAAAACAAGCAAAAGGATATTTTGGAAGTAAGCATAGATTATATAAGACTGCAAAAGAACAATTAATGCATTCAGGACAATATGCTTTCCGTGATAGAAAACAAAAGAAAAGAGAATTCAGAAAATTATGGATTACTCGTATCAATGCTGCATGTCGTCTAAACGATATCAGTTATTCAAAATTCATTAATGGATTAACTAAAAACGGTATAGAAATTAACCGTAAGATGCTATCAGAAATAGCTATTAATGATCCTAAAGCATTCACTGAATTAGTTAGTGTTGCTAAAGGAGAAAAGAAAGTAGCTAAAGCTTCAAAACCAGCTAAGAAAGAAGAAACTAAAGCTGAAGTTAAAAGTGAAGTAAAAGATTATAGCAAAATGACAGTTGCTGAATTAAAAGAAATAGCAAAAGAAAAATCTATTAATGTAGCAGGACTTAAAAAAGCTGAAATTATTGAATTATTAAACAAATAAACATATTTTGGAATTAGATTATCTAGTGCCAGTGATGGTGGTAGTCTTTAGAACAAAATAGAAGATATAAAAACGAAAAGGAGAAAAATATATGACAGTTGTATCAATGAATTATTTATTAGAAGCTGGTGTTCATTTTGGACATCAAAAAAGAAGATGGAATCCTAAGATGAAGGAGTACATCTATACTACAAGAGATGATATTTATATTATCGATTTACAAAAAACAGCTAGAGCTATTGAAAAAGCTTATGCAGCATTACAAGAAATAGCAGAAAATGGTGGAAAGGTTTTATTTGTAGGTACTAAAAAGCAAGCTCAAGAAGCAGCTGAAGAAAATGCTACTCGTACAAATATGTATTTCATCAATGAACGTTGGTTAGGTGGTACTTTAACAAACTTTAAAACTATCAAATCAAGAATAAGAAGAATGGAAGAAATCGAAAAGATGGAAGCTGATGGAACATTTGATTTACTTCCTAAGAAAGAAGTAGCAGGACTTAAGAAAGAATATGAGAAGTTAAATAAAAACTTACGTGGTATTCGTGATATGAAGAAAGTACCTGATGCTTTAATTATAGTAGATCCAAGAAAAGAAGAAATAGCTATTAAAGAAGCAAGAATTTTAGGAATACCTGTATTTGGTATCGTAGATACTAACTGTGATCCAGATATGGTTGATTATGTTATTCCTGGAAATGATGATGCAGTTCGTGCTGTAAAACTAGTTATTGGAGCTTTAACTAATGCTATAGCAGTAGCTAATGGAAATGAAGTAATTGATTACACTACTGAAGAAGATAAAGCAAAAGATGCTAAGAGAAAAGAAAGAGCAGTTGAAAAAGCTTCTAAAGTAGAGAAAAAAGAAGAAACTAAAGAAGAAGTAAAAGAAGAAAAGAAAGAAACTGTTGATTATGATAAAATGACAGTTGCTGAATTAAAAGAAATAGCAAAAGAAAAAGGTATTTCTGTAACAGGTCTTAAGAAAGCTGAAATTATTGAAAAGTTAGCAGCTTAATAATCAATTATTTATAAAGAAAGAGGAATAATTATGTTTAAAGCAAGTGATGTAAAAGAACTAAGAGATAAAACTGGAGCTGGAATGCTTGATTGCAAGAAAGCTCTAGAAGCTACTAATGGAAATATGAGTGAAGCAGTTGATTGGTTAAGAGAAAAGGGAATCAGTAAAGCTGAGAAGAAAGCTAGCCGTGTTGCTGCTGAAGGACTTTGTAAAATAGTAACTGATGGTAATAAAGCAGTTATCCTAGAAGTTAATTCTGAAACTGACTTTGTTGCTAAGAATGAAGAATTTACAAACTTTGTTGATTATTTAGCTAATATTATCTTAGCTAATAACTTAAAAACTCATGAAGAAGTATTATCATTTGATGATAATGGAGAGAAAGTTGAAGCTAAGTTAGTTGCTCTAACTGCTAAGATTGGAGAAAAATTATCTTTCCGTCGTCATGAATTAGTAGAAAAAAATGACAACGAAGTATTTGGTAGTTACTTACATATGGGTGGAAAGATTGGTGCTTTAGTAGTACTTGCTAATACAAGTGAAGAAGTAGCAAAAGACGTTGCTATGCATGTAGCAGCTATGGCTCCAGTTTGTGCAACTCGTAGTGATGTACCAGCTGATATGGTTGATCATGAAAGCAAAGTAATTAAAGAACAAGTTATGAATGAAGGAAAACCAGCTGATATAGCAGAAAAAATGGTTACTGGAAGACTTAACAAATTCTATAAAGAAATTTGTCTTGAAGAACAAGAATTCATTAAAGATTCTAGTGTAAACGTAGGTACATTCGTTAAGAATAATGGTGGATCAATCGTTTCAATGATTCGTTATGCTGTAGGTGAAGGAATTGAGAAAAAAGAAGAAAACTTTGCCGATGAAGTAATGAGTCAAATAAATAATGCTAAGTAGTTAGTATTAAAGGAATCTATTAATAGTACTGATTAATTAAAAATCAGTGCTATTTTAATATCAGGTCTAGTAATTATTTAAAAGATATGATATAATTTAGAACGTATTTTGGAGTGTGATGTAAATGAAAAAAAGAAATATAGCAATTATTGCTCACGTTGACCATGGAAAAACAACCCTTGTTGATGGTATTTTAAAAACATCAGGTATGTTTAGAGATAATGAAGACGTTAGTAATGTATCAATGGATTCAAATGCCATAGAAAAAGAACGTGGTATTACTATTCTTGCTAAGACTACTGCTCTTGACTATAAAGATTATCGTATCAATATCTTAGATACACCAGGACATGCTGACTTTGGTGGAGAAGTTGAACGTATTATGAATATGGTTGATGGGGTATTATTAGTAGTAGATGCTTATGAAGGAGCTATGCCTCAAACTAGATTTGTTTTAAAGAAGGCTTTAGAAGCAAAAGTAAAGCCTATCGTTGTGATTAATAAAGTAGATAAGCCTAGTGCTCGTTGTTCTAAAGTAGTAGATGAAGTATTAGATTTATTTATTGAGCTAGGTGCTGATGAAAGTCAATTAGAATTTCCAGTTATCTATGCTAGTGCTTTAAATGAAACTTGTAGTTTATCAGATGATATTTCTACTCAAAAGCCTGGCTTTGAACCATTACTTGATTTAATTATTAGTGAAATACCAGCTCCTACTGGTGATAATACAAAAGAGTTACAATTCCAACCAGCTTTACTTGACTACAATGAATTTGTCGGAAGAATTGGTATTGGTCGTGTTCATAATGGAGAGATTCATACAGGAGAGATGGTTAACTGTGTTAGATTAGATGGTACTACTAAAGCTTTCCGTATTCAAAAACTATTCGGTTACTATGGTTATAGTAGAGTAGAAATAGATCATGCAGAAGCAGGAGATATAGTAGCTATTGCTGGACTTGCTGATATATCAGTAGGAGAAACTATTTGTGAACAAGGAAAAGTTTCACCACTACCTGTTCTACATATAGATGAACCAACCCTACAAATGACATTCGGAGCTAACACATCACCATTCGTTGGTCGTGATGGTAAATTAGTAACTGCTCGTAAGATTGAAGAAAGACTATTAAAGGAAACCCAAAAAGATGTTAGTTTAAAAGTAGAAACAGCAACTAATGATAGTTTCCTAGTATCAGGTCGTGGTGAATTACATTTAGGAATTTTAATTGAAAATATGCGTCGTGAAGGATTTGAACTTCAAGTATCTAAACCTAAAGTAATTATTAAAGAAATAGATGGTGTTAAGTATGAGCCTTGGGAAGATTTACAAATTGAAATACCAGAAGACTGTGTTGGGTCTATTATTGAACAATTAGGACTACGTGGAGCAAATCTACAAAACATGGAAAACTTCGAAAATCAAGTAAGACTTAACTATAAGATTCCATCTCGTGGCTTAATTGGTTTTATGACTGACTTTATGACTATGACTAAGGGTTATGGAATAATAAACCATACATTCTCATCTTATGAACCATATGAAAGTGTAGATATTGGGGAGAGAAAACTAGGTGTCTTAGTATCAGTTGATAGTGGACAAGCAACCGCTTACTCAATTGGAAACTTAGAAGACCGTGGTATTATGTTTATTGAACCAGGTTGTGAAGTATATGAAGGAATGATTATTGGTGAATGTAATCGTGATAACGATTTAGCAGTTAATGTTACTAAAGGTAAACAATTAACTAACACAAGAGCTGCTGGAAGTGATCATACAGTTGTCTTAAAAAGACCTCGTCCAATAACACTTGAATATGCTCTTGATTATATCAATTCTGATGAGTTAATAGAAGTAACTCCTAATAATATTAGACTTCGTAAGAAGATACTAAATACGGAAGAAAGAAAGAAATTTGATGCTAAAAAGAAAAAGTAGTAATTTACTATTAGGCAGGGATTAATTATCTCTGTTTTTTCTTGATTAAAATAATTAGTACGAGAAAAGTTAAAATATTAAGAAGTTATTCTTTAATTATAGTAATAGATAAGTATCTATGATATAAAATAATTGAAAATTTTTTTGTCATATGCTAATTTAGTAAATCTCGGTAAAAATGTACCCTCAATTTACTAAATTGAAGGGTTGAATTTAATAAAACCCCTAATTTGGAAGAGTGAATTTTGAAAATTGGCTATTTGCAAATTGATATCCATATTTG
>CAKPPI010000026.1 GCA_934177545.1 uncultured Bacilli bacterium | reverse complement strand
TGCATTAATTATTACTTTATCAAAATTACTAACATTTCTCAAATCTAATTCTACTGTTACAATTGAAACTTTATATTTTTTTTCAAACTCCTGCTTTATTTTATCTAATTTTGCTGTATTTCTTCCCGTTATTACTAAATCACATTGATTTTGAGCAAATAAATTGGCAATAGACAAACCAATCCCACTAGTTCCACCTAAAATTAAAGCACATCTGCCTTTTAATAATTCATCATTATAAACTGGAATAACAACTTTTTCCTTATACTTAAATACATTTTTAAGACTAAACAAAACATAATTCAATCCATGCTTAATTTCATGTTTTAATCCCATAATTAACTCCTATTTTAAATTATCTTTTAGCCATCTAATAGACATTTGTCTATCATGATTTAATAATACGTTAACTTTATCATAATCAATATTTTTCTCAACAATTTTCAAGTCATTATCATCTTTTGCAACCCGATTTTCAAGACCCAATATCTTAAGAATACTTTGTAATCTTGTACTATATTTTCCAGGATAAACAATAACAAAGTTTTTTTCAAAATTTATAGAGAAAGCAGTAGCATGAAATGAATCGGTTATAACATATTTAGCATTTTCAATTAATGCTAAAAAATCCTCAACCTTTGGATTACAATACATCTTACCATTTTTAAAAGCTTCATGTAACTGATACGACAAATACTTAACTTTCAATCCTGTTTTCGCTGAAAGATTTTTTGCATAATTGTCTATTTTGCGATTACGGTTTAAATTATAAACCAAAATGTATTCTTCACCTTTGAATTTATTTGATGATAACTTTTTCCATGCACTAGAATCCAATAATAAAGTTGGATCAAGAACGTTTATGGTATTATTTATTCCTAATTCATTGCAAATTTCAACACCACTTTGTTCTCTTAAAGAAATGGCATTATACTTTTTTAATAAGGCTAATGTATCGTTCTTTTCGCCTTCTGCTAAAGATGACTTACCAAATGATGCAGCATACGCAATTTTTCTTTTAATTGAATCAATATCTAAATATAAACATCTATCAATACCACCATTCCATTCTGAGTTCCAAACTTGATCAGAACCAGTTACATATATATCAGCATTGGGCAAATATTTTTCTAAATCATCAATGTCTTTATATACTTTGGCAGTTAGATTAAGATTTTTCTTAATAAAATTATTAAATGTTCTAAATCTTAAAAAATATGAAGGTATAATAACAATTCTAGCTACTACTCTTAAAAAGAAACTTTTCCTTAAGTATTTATTTTGATTTTTTATACGTTTTAACATTCCAAACATTGTGTATCTTTCTGGATAATAATCTATCACTTCAACACTATGTCCTAATTTAATTAACATTTCTTGAGTTGCATATGCTTGTAATACTGATCCATAGTTTTTAACTCTATGTAGAGTAATTAATTCTATTTTAGACATATTATCACTTCACTCTCCTTAACATTTTTTTATATATACTTTCTCTAACGAAGTTAGGACAAAGTGAAATAGCGAATCTACTTAAAAGATTACAATACTGTTCAAATCTATTTATTATTTTCAAATCGTACAAACCTTTTTCAAAGTTACTTATGCATCTTAAATACTTTATGCCTCCTCTTCTTTGAAACATAGAAGAACCAGCTCTAAATTTGTATAAATTTTCTTGAATATTATAAAATATGCAACCGTTTTTCATCATTTTTGCCCATAAATAGTAATCCTCAAAATATTTATAATCTTCATATCCTTTAACTTCTAGAACTTTATCTCTTTTGTACATAACAGTTGGATGATTGATAGGATTTCTCTTTTTTAAATATTTTTTAATATCATTATGATGCTCAGGAACACTTTTTATTGAAATTACATTTTTTAAATCAGCATCATATTCATTCATATTACACCCAACTACATCAACTTCAGGATTATTAATCAAATACTCTATTTGACATTCAAATCTGTTTTTTTCACATTCATCATCCGTATCAACTCTTGCTACATAATTATTTTTACATCTGACAATACCATCATTTAATGCCGGTCCTAAGCCTCGATTTTTTTTAAATCTAACAACATTAAGTTCCCTATACTTTTTTTCATACCCAGTTATTACTTCTTCAAGTTCAGGAGTTAGTTCCCCATCTTCAACCAAAACAACATCGTTAGATTTAAAAGTTTGATTAAAGACACTATCTAATGCTACTCTTAAGTAATCAGGATTCTCTTTTTTGTACACACTCATCAAAACAGAAAATTCAACTTTCTTCTCCATAACTACCACCCTCTCTTGCTTGAATATACTTAACAATATCAAAATATTTGTGATATGAATATACATCATCTTTAACAAATGGTTTATTTTTATATTTTTTCAATTGTATGAAACCGTTATAGTTGTATTTTTTGGCAGTAAAACAAATCTTATTTTCTAAATTTAGATCATTAAATTTTTTTAAATCTTCCTCATTACACAAATTTTGATCATTAAATTTATAAATAATATGCTCATAATCTATTCTTTCTTTTCTTTTATTCCATTTTATACAAGCTTCATCAAAACTTGAATAATGAAGAAAAATCACTTCAACATCATCCAATTTACCAATTATAACACTCGATTGACCAATACTATTAAGATACTCGTAATATTTTGATTCATTAGTTTCAATAAATTCTAAATCACATTTCATATAGTATTTTAAGTTTGAAATGAATTTTAAATAATCAGAAGCCATAAAATAACAGCCAATAGTGGGTGAAATAAATTCTTTATCTAAGTATTCATAAGTTAGTCCAGCCCAACAATTATTACTTATTAAAGTATAATTTGTTCTAATTTTTCTTCCCCTTTTTTTAGAACCTAATCTATTTTTTAAAATTCTCATTTTTTTCTTTAGTTTTTTTAATATCTTCCTTATCATATTCTCTCCTCAAATTTATAACTTTTGAACAACATACATATTTTAAACAATTATTAAAAATATTAATATTTATTGGAAAAGATATTTATACACATAAATATTCAATAGGCATCAATAATAGTTTTATAATAATAATACATAAGGTTCTTTATAGAGGGTATTACCTTAAATCATCTAATTTAAACGCTAATATCAATCACTATCAGTTTCTTCTTTGCTTAATGACTATATATAACCTTATCACTATTATCTTCTTTTGCTTCTCTTATATCATTTAAGGAAATATTTTGTGTCTTTAGGTCTTCTAGCTCATTTTGAATAGTACTTTTACCAGCATCTGCCCCCTCTTTAGAAAGGACTGTCTTGATAGTTAAAAATACTATCTTTACGTCTTCTTTAAAAGAATAATTTTTAACATATTCTAAATCATAATTAATTTTATCATTAATACTAATGTTATTTCTCCCTTTAGCTTGTGCTAATCCAGTTATACCTGGTAAAACATCATTTCTATGTCTTTGTTTTTCATTCATATTATCATAATAATCTGTAATCCAAGGACGAGGTCCAATAAATGACATTTCCCCTTTTAAGATATTTATTATTTGTGGAAGTTCATCCAAACTAGTTTTCCTAAGTATATTTCCTACTTTTGTATGCTGATCACCCTTACTAAAGTCATGAACATCATTATCTACTACCATACTTCTAAATTTATATAAATTAAATACTTTACCTTTTAATCCTGTTCTTTTTTGCTTAAATAATACTGGTCCCCTACTGTCAAGTTTAATTAATATCATAATGATTAACATTGGTATTAAAAAAATTATTAATAATAACACTGCCATCACTAAATCCATACCACGTTTTACATAGTTATACATATACCTAATACCTCTTACCATTTCTATTTTTTATTATTAACAATTAAATCAAAGTTTTCAAAAAGAAGTTGATCAATCTCTTCATCTTTCAAGTACCATTTTAACTTTTTTCTTAGAGCCAGTTCATTACCAACAACTTCATGATGTGTATCACTAGCAAGTATATCAATCATTCCTCTTTTTAAAAGCTTTTTAAGAATCTTTTGGCTTGTTCTGCCATACTTTCCAAAAAGACTCGTATAATTTCCCTGTAAGTGCACTCCCATACTTACAAAGTCATTTAATATATTAATGTCTTCTCTTACAAAATAATACCGCTCAGGATGTGCTAATATAACATTATAACCAGCACTTATTAGTTCATCAAAGACATTTTTAGCATTATGTGGCAAATTCATCATTGGAAATTCTATAAGCAAACTTTTAGAATTATTGATAGATAATATTTCCCCACTATTGAGTAATTCTAATATATTATCGCAAAACAATATCTCATTACCCAAATAGACCTTAATTGGTAACTTATTCTTTTCAATGACTTTTTTTAATTTAAGAAAAGTCTCTTTCTTTTCTTTATTATTTGCCATATATTTAGTACCAGACACAAAATGAGGAGTAAAAACGACTTCACTAACACCACTATTAATCAATTCATTTAATACTTTTAAGCTTTCTTCTTCAGTCTCACAGCCATCATCTAGGCCTGGTAATATATGATTATGTAGATCTTTCACTAATCATTCTCTCCATAATAACTGTTAGAATAGTATCCATAATAGCCACCTTCTGATACATCAACTTTATTAATTACCACTCCTGTTAAACTAGTATGTGACTGTTTGAAAAGTTTATCAACCCTTGATACTAACTCTAATTTTGTTTTCTTATTAGAAACCACTAATATATTTGCATCACTATACTTTGTCATAATGATAGCATCACTTATTCCAAGAACAGGTGTACAATCAATAATAATAATATCATACATTTTCTTTAATTGTGCTATTAACTTTTCATTATTATTACTTGCCAATAGTTCAATTGGATTAGGTGGTGTTGGTCCATTAGGGATTAAATCTATTCCACGTTTTGTCTTCACTATATAATCTTTAATATCAAAATCAATCGTTTTTTTACTATTACTATTCTGATAATTCAATATCAAATTAGAATAACCCTTATTAGCAGTATTAACAACTTTAAATATCTGATTTTGTCTACCACATCTCAAATCAGCATCTATTAATAATACTTTCTTATCTTCATCTTTATATGCAAGTGCCAAATTAGCTGAAATAAAACTCTTTCCATCTCCTGGTTGAGCAGAAGTTACCAAGATTACTTGCATTTTCTTATCTACTTCAGAAAAAGCTAAATTTGTCCTAATACTCTTAATTGACTCCGTAAAACTAGTCTTTTTATTTAAATTTAATAATAACTCAGCTTGTTTTGGTCTTAAAGACTCATTCTTTTTTAATATCACTCTACTTACCCCCTATTCACTTTTGGAACTGTTCCTAAAACAGTTAATTTTAATTTATCTTCAATATCAGATGTATTTTTGATAGTTGTATCAAAATAATAAACTACAAAGATAACACCACTAGATAAAACAAACCCTAACATTATAAAGATAACTAAATCCTTAGGATAATTGATATTACAAGGTCTATCAGCAAGTTCAGCAGTATCTAACACACTTACATTATCTATGTTATAAAAACCTTTTACTTTACTAGTAAACACTGGCACTATACCATTAGCTATCTTCTTAGCTAGTTCTCTATCTTGGTTCTTAACTGTTACCTTAATTATTTCCGTATTCTCAACACTAGAAACAGTTATTAAATTAGATAATTGATCTGTCGTATAATCTAGCCCCTCATTAGTAATTACTTGTCTTAACACACTACGACTTTTAATAATACTACTATAAGTTGGTACTAAATTTTGATTTAATAACACATCACTCTGCGTATATTTTTGTGTATCATCATTACTTCGTGCCAAGACAACAGTAGTACTGCTTTGATATAATGGTTTTTTTATCACAAGACCATAAACACTTCCTAACAGTACAAATGCTAAAATAGTTGCTAGAACATAAACAACCCTTGCTAAATAGTAGTTAAAAAACTCCATAAGATTAATTTCTTCCATCTCTTTACCCCTCCAGTCGCTATTTATAATATACTTAAAACTAACCTCTTGTCAATGAAATTTAAGTATATTTAATAGTTTTTATTCTTTTCATCCTATTCTTCTTAAGTATACTTGAAAAAATAGAATTTTCAAAACAATTTTTAATAATTTTCGACATACTTTGACAAATTTCGTAAACAAGTTAGTTTATAGTATTAACAAGAATAAATTTTAAAGATACTGTATATAATCATTATAGGGAGGTTTTAATGCTAATACTATTTTTATTAATACTCTTGTTAGTCTTAGTTTTATTTATTATTTGTAGTTTAATACTAGGTAAAGAGTATGACAACAATACATTTAATCAAAAAATCAAAATAAAATAATCCTATTACTTGTATAGTAGGATTATTTTATTTTGATAGACATCTAAATCTAGATATTTAAGTTTATCTTTCACCTGATTTACTCTTTTAAAAATATTTTGAATCCTAAGAAGTAAGATAGTTGAATTATATGGCTTAGTGATAAAGTCAGCTGCTCCATAAGATATAGATAACACCTCATCTATTTCACTTACTCTACTAGTTAAAATAATAACTGGTACACTACTTTCTTTTCTAAGTTTTTTTAGTAAAAGTTAACCATTTAGGTATGATCAAGCAGACCAAATCTGGATTAGTATTTAAAATATATTCTTTAGCATGCAAAAAGTCATTAAGAATTAAAACATCATAAGAAGCATTTTCTAACAAATCTTCAAATTCTTTTTACATACTACTATCATCTTCTACTATTAGTATTTTTTTATTCATTTTTCTTCACCGTCTTAATTATAGCATCTATTTAGATAAAGTTTTATTACATTTTTGTAAGAATTATTACTACGAGAAAAGTATAAATTTTTATCAAATATTATTATCTAACTAATTTTATGATAATAATATGTATATAGATGGAAAAAGTTTCATCTAACAAAATGATACATTTGATTTGTTAAGTCAGATGCTTTTTTCTTATTTAAACAAAAGTATAAATGCTTCTATAAATAATATTAGTATAACTAGACATAAAAAGTATTCTCTTTTTGTTATAAATATCAACACTCTTTTATTTATAAATTAGAAGAGAAAGCATCTGACATTTCAAATGTATCAAAATTATAGTAACTAATTAGTATATATCAATAGAACAGGCTAAAAATATAGCACGAAAAAAATGCAAATTTTCATTAAGAATTGTTATCTAACTAATTTTATGGTAATATGTATATAGATGAAGGAAACTTCATATAATAAAAAAGGATACATTTGATTTTGCGGATCAGATGCTTCCCTTATTAAGGTATTGCACCTGAAATCAACAAAAAGTTGAAATCAGATGCTTTTTTCTTAATTAAATAAGAATATTAAGTTTTCTATTATTAATAGAAAGATTATGACATATAGAAAAAATTCTCTTTTTGTCATAAGCATCACTCCCTTCTATTTATTAATTAGAAGGGAAAGCATCTGATATTTCAAATGTATCCGAATTAATAGTAACAGACTAATTAGTATATATCAATAGAACAAGCTAAAAATGTAGTACGAGAAAAGTATAAATTTTATTTAATAAAATTAAGTCTATTGCTATCAATTAAATTCAATGGTAACTTATAAACAGATGAGAAAAACTCATCTGAAGGGCACATTTGATTTAGACAGTCAGATGTTTCACGTGTTTTGAGTAGCACCTGAATTCAACAAATGTTGAAAGAAAAACACTATTTCTAAAGATTAGACTTAGTGTTTTTTCTATTAACATATTTATCTTTTAAATAATCCTGTTCATCTTGATACCAATTACCTCTTTTAATAATATGTGAGTACTCTCTTCTAAACTTCTTATCACTTTTAACAATTCTTCTTTTTTTATAGACTAATCTTTTTAAATACCTTTCTAAGAAAAATCTTTCATAATAATACTTTAAATACTTTTTTTCTTTTATAAGTCTTAATAATATTAAAATAAACATTAATAAAAAATAAGTACTAGGATAAATTAAAAAGAATAAAAAAATTCCTGCTAAAGTTAAATAAGAAATAAAGAAGGTAACCTTATAACTATCTTGATAAGCAATAAAATAACAAAGAAACACCTCTATTATTCTTCCACCATCTAAAGGATAAATTGGTAATAGATTAAAAACTAAAATATTATAATGAACAAGCGTTAGTAGTTTCAACTGATAAGGTGTAGTTAGAAAGCTCTTAAAAAGCAGGTAGAAAACACACTGTGTAACTGGTCCCATAATAAGAACTAATAACTCTTCTATTATAGGACAATTAATAGAAGCTGAAAACTTAGCTATTCCTCCAAAAGGATAAAAAGTTATCTCCTTAGCATCCCATTTAAAAAGACAAGCGGTAAAGAAATGCCCACATTCATGGACAAATAACAATAAAAAAGAAAGTAAGATTAAATAAAACTGTCCTGTTATAACGGCTAGGAAAAGGAATAATAAACAAGACTTATGAAACTTAACTTTTTGCAAGATAGCTTTGATAATCTACAAATTTCCCTTCCTTTTGAAATACTAAATATAAAGTTTTATTATTAACTTGTCCTATTAAAGAACCCTTCTCTACATAATCATAAAGTTTAACATTTGCTTGCTTAATATTTCCATACCAAACATCTACTCCATTCATCTGTTGAACAATAACTACCTGCTTATAATTTTCTTTTTCGCCAATATATACTACTATTCCACTTTCAAGTGATGGAATCATATACTCACTACTAACCGTTAACTTAACCCCATCATGATATAAACTCTTATCCTTATAAGATAGCTTTTCATTAAAAACTTCTTCATCAGTTACTATTTTATCAAAAGTTAGACTAGTTCCAAACTTCTCCTGCAAGAAATTCTTAACTACAGAAAAAGGAAAGTTCTCTTCATAAACATAATGATAAAATGTCTTCTTGAAATTATTATTCATCTTGAAACCTATAAGTAAAATAAGTGTTACTATAATTGTTATTAAGACTCTTAGAACTATATTTTTAAAAAGATTATTATTACTTTTACTAGATTTATTATCTTTATAAAACTTTGATTCAACCATTATCGTCACCTAGTAAAGTATATGTAAAAAGATAAAAAAAAGAAAAGACTAATTTAGACGTCTTTTGCGTTTAGTCCTCCTAGAAATTAAATATAATATATCACCATAAATAACATTTAGAATTAGACTATGTACTATTAAATAAAAAACTTCACTAGTAGTAATAGGTACTATATTAAAGATAAATAATAAGAAAGATAAAACAATCTCATAAATTGTTATAATTAAACAGATAGAAAAAGCCGTTGTTAAGATATTAACCTCCAACTTCTTATATAAATATTTATAAATAATTGCTAGTAATAAGAAAAGAATAGCATTTGTAAATAATAAGTTAGTATAGAATAAATCATATAAGAAACCAACTATAAAAGCTATAATTAAATACTTATTCTCATCTTTCTTAAAAAAAGGATAAATAACTAGTAGGGCAACTATTGTTAATAAAGGATTAAATAAGGTAATATCTCCTAACATATAGTCTAGATAATTTGATAAAACTCCATCTAAGAGAAAAGAAATAATTAAAGTTAAATAAACAAAGAACATAACTACTTCTCTCCTTTTAAGACTGTTACATAATGAATACTATTAAAGTTTTGGTTAGTCTTAATAGCTAATGTTTTACTAAGACCATATTTGTCAGTGGAGATAGATTCTACTTTGCCAATATAAATTCCTCTTGGAAACATTCCCCCTAAACCACTAGTTGTTACTGAATCATCTTTCTTAATATCAATATTACTATCTACTCCACTAACTAATATCTCATTTTTCTTTTTATCATAACCACTTAAGATAGCATTAGTTTCTCCATTTGAAGTAGTAATAGCTACAGATACTTTATTATTAACATCATTAGCCGTAATAAGTTTAACAGTAGCAGACTTATTAGTTACTTTCTCTAACTTACCAATTAAACCATTCTTAGTAATAACAACCATATTTTCACCTAAACCATCAGCTTTACCTTTATCAATGGTAAGAGTTTGATACCAATAACTCTTATTTCTATTTACAACAGTAGCATTAACAATCTCATAACCAGTTAAAGTTTGATTTAAAGCAAGTGTATCTCTTAACTGTTCTATTTCTTCTTCTAAGTGAACATTAATATTTTTTTGAATTAAATAACTCTTACTAGCATCTTTACCTTTTTCTTTATTTAAAGTAGTAAATGGCGTCATTACAATCTTAGATATTGTAACTGCTCCATCCTTAAAGAATCCTTCTATAACCCCTATTTTTCTATTAGATGATAATGAATAAAATAGAAGGAAAAATGATATGAATATAGCACAAAAAACTATTATTATTTTTTTTCTTTTTTTCTTCTTCTGATACATACCTATCTTCCTTTCGCTACTTATCTAGTATACCTAAATCTCTTCTTTTTTTCAATTATTCTTATTTCTATTTTCAACAAAACTAAAATATTTATTCTCATTTACAATTAAGTGATCAAGTATATATATTCCATGAAAATCACCTAATTTTACTAAGTCATTTGTAAACTCTATATCTTTCTTACTAGGTAGTAATACACCTGATGGATGATTATGAATACAAATAATACCAGTAGCTGATACTTTATAAGCCTCTTTAAATATTTCTCTTGGATGAACACTACTTCGCTCCATTGTCCCCATAAACAAAAGTTTAGCAGTAATTAAGTTTCTTAGTTTATCAACATATAGACAATAAAAACACTCTTGCTTTTTCCCATAAAACAAATACTTACTATAAGAAAAAACATCCTCTGCTGTTACTAGTCTAACTTTCTTAGTATCCGGTAATAAGTATATTCTCTTACCAAGCTCTATAGCTGCTAATAAAGTAGTTGCCTTAGCTTTTCCTATTCCTTTTATCTTACATATCTCTTTTAAATCAAGGCTTGCTAAATCTTTAACACTATCCACTTTAGATAATAACTCAAAAGAAAGTTCTGTTACATTCTTTCCCTTTAGTCCACTTGCTAAAATAATAGATAATAAATCAGATGTTGATAAATTACTAGGTCCATAAGACTCTAACTTTTCCCTTGGTCTTTCATTAGCTGGTATTTCTTTGACTTTCATATCTTTTCCTCCTACCTTAATTATAAACAGTAAATATTGGTTTTATCCTTAATTTTTTAAAACCAATTCCTCATAATTAGCTAGGATTACTTTTTCAATGGTTAGTTTTTCTTCATCACTAGAAGCTTTCTTAAATAAGTTTTCCATCTGTTCAAGAGCGGTTAGAAAACTTTCATTTTTTATATTTTTAGTCTCTACTACTAAGTTTTTATCATTATAAATTTTTTTAATACTTGCTAAATTATCTTCACTTTTAGAAATAGCTAGATAAAGGTAATATTTAGCTTTCTCTTTTACTATAATTTTAGTATCAAACTTATTAGCATTTGCTAAGGCATACTCTAAATTATCATAAACTCCCTCTCTTAAAAAATAGATAGGACTCATATCATTAAAAACAGTCTGTTCTTCTTCTTTAAACTTTTCAAATAGAGTATGACCAAGTAATGCTCCACTAACAATTGCTATTATTAAAGAAAATATAAATCTTTTATACATATTATCACCAACACTAACATAACAATAACTATAGTATTAATTTGTCGAAAGATGTGGTAAACCTAATAGTTTTATGATAAAGTAATAATAGAGGGAGGAAATAATGAAAAGAAAATATTTATTTTTGGCAGTTACTATGTTAGTAGTATTCTTAGTAACAGGATGTTCATCTAGTAAAGAAAAAACTATGACTTGTACTAGAACTATGAATCAAAGTGGGATGAAAACTAATCTAAATTATAAGGTAACTTATAGTGGTGATTATGTAAACAGAGTTCAAAGTGAAGAGTCTATTGAAACTAGTGACACTACTACACTTAATACTTATAAGGAACAAATAGAAAAAATTTATACTCCTTATAAAGATGTTAAGTATTATACTTATAATGTTACTATTGATGGTAACAAATTAGTTTCTACTGTTGATATTAACTATGCTAAGATTGATACTAAAAAACTAATAGAAATCGATTCAGCTAATAGCCAGTTAATAAATGATGGTAAAGTAAAACTAAGTAGTGTCAAGAGTCTATATGAACAACTTGGTGCTACTTGCAAATAAGCTTCCTTTAAAGAAGCTTCAGACTGTTGACAAATAGGTAGAAATTTTACTTATTTGTCTTTTTATTTTGTAAAAATAATAAAAATTTCCAATA
>CAKPPI010000025.1 GCA_934177545.1 uncultured Bacilli bacterium | reverse complement strand
CCAAAGATATATTATACATTATTTAATGGTAACATTTTAACTAATGATATGATAACATTTTAAAAAAGGATTAACATATTGTGCTAAAAAGTTGACAAATCAAAAGATTATGGTATAATTTTAATCGGTACATTTAAATCCCCACATAAATTAAACGGTGGGAACGTTTGATTTAAGTAAAGGAGAAAAATATGAATAGTTTTATGCAAAAAAAAGAAACAGTTACAAGAAATTGGTATGTAATCGATGCTGAGGGAAAACCTCTAGGACGTGTTGCTAGTAAAGCTGCAGTTTTACTACGTGGTAAACATAAACCTACTTATACACCTCATATTGATTGTGGAGACTATGTAATTATCGTTAATGCTTCTAAAGTATTATTAACTGGTAATAAATTAGAAGATAAGAAATATTACAATCACTCTCAATATCCAGGTGGATTAAGAGTTCGTACTGCTAAAGAAATGGTAGAACGTTATCCAGAAGAAATGGTAGAAAAAGCTGTTAAAGGTATGTTACCTCATAACCGTTTAGGTCGTGCTATGTACAAGAAGTTATTTGTATATAGAGGTGAGAATCATCCTCATATGGCTCAAAAACCAGAAGAAATGGATATTTAAGGAGGTTTAAGTTATGGCAAAAGATAAAGTTTATACTGGAACAGGTAGAAGAAAAACATCAGTTGCTCGTGTAACTCTTACAAGAGGAACTGGTAAGATTACTATTAATGGTCGTGATGTAAATGAATATTTTCCACATCAAACAATGGTAATGGATTTAACTCAACCATTAGATATTACTGGTACAAGAGATATATTTGATGTAACAGCTAATGTTTCTGGTGGTGGATGCTCAGGACAAGCTGGAGCAGTAAGACATGGTATTACTAAAGCATTATTAATCTATGATGCAGCAACTCCAGTAGAATCAGAAAATAGCTTCCGTAGAATTCTTAAGAAGGAAGGATTTATTACAAGAGATCCACGTAAGAAAGAACGTAAGAAACCAGGACTTAAAAAAGCACGTCGTGCACCACAATTCTCAAAACGTTAATTGTTTCTATTCCTCGAAAATTTATATTTTCGGGGTTTTGTGTTTTTGGAGGTAAAATGAAAAAATTTCTTTCTAACTTTGATTTAAAAATACTAGCTATTATTACTATGACAATTGACCATATTGGAGCTATTATGTATCCGAATATAGATATTTTTAGAATAATAGGAAGAATAAGTTTTCCAATCTTTGCTTTCTTGTTAGTAGAAGGATTTAACCATACTAGTAATAAACTTAAATATTTTTTAAGACTACTCTTATTTGCAGTTATTACCCAACCTCTTTATGACTATGCATTTAATAATCATGAATTAAATATTTTATTTACATTTTCTTTATCATTTCTATTATTAAGTAGTATAGAATTTATAAAGAAAATTATAAATAAATATAGTAAAGGTATAGAAAATTATCTTTATAAAACAGTATTTTATTCATTAACTTATATTTTATTTGCTCTTTTTTCTTTAATACTTAATGTTGATTATCAAGCACTAGGAGTAAGTTTAGTCTTTATATTTTATTTATCATCTAATATTTATTTATCATTTTTATTATACTTATTAGCAGTTATCTTTCTTGCTACTAATAATATTCAGTTCTATAGTCTATTATCATTTATATTTATCAATTTATATAATGGTGAAAAAGGCAATAGTACTAAATATTTCTTTTATTTATATTACCCACTACACCTTCTGGTTTTAAAAGCAGTACTTTGATTATACAATTAGTAAACTTTAAAATTAACAAAATGGTCGAAAATTGTTGAATAAGTTGGAAAAGTTTGGTAGACTTTGAATATAAGGTAAGATTTGTTAAAAGACAATTCTTACATATATAATAACACTGGAAAGCTTACAGAATGTTAATTAATATGAATTTAATACTTTCCTTTGTTTTATATAATATAAAGATAGGCAGTTTTATATCTTTGGCTCTATTAAAAAAGAAGGAGAAGTAGAAAATGAACAAAGAAAAAGCAAAGAATATGTTAACTATAGGTATTTCAATTTTTATGCTAATAATGGTAATAGGAATAAGTTATTCAGCATTCACCTATAGTGGAATAGGTAAGAAAGAAAATACAATTACAACCGGTGCTATCACTATGTTATATACTGAAAGTGATAATACTATATCTGTAACCAATGCCTTACCAACGACAGACAATACTGGAAAGACAAGAAAAACTAGTGGTGAATATTTTGATTTTACAGTAAAGTCATCAATTACAGGTAATACTGATATTAACTATGAAATAGCAGCAAAAGAAGAAAGTGGTAATACCTTTAGTGGAGCTAACATTAAGTACTACTTAACTACTGTAGATAGTAATGGAAAAGAAACAGAAGTAATGGCACCAAGAACTTATTATGAAGAACCGTCTGGAAATGTCTATACCGGAAGACCAGCTGATATGATGAGTTTGTATACTGGTAACTTAAAAAATCAAGGGGATACTATTATTAATTATAGATTAAGATTATGGGTAGATGAAAATTATAATCCGCAAAATGATAATGGAGGATTAATCTATAAAGTAAAAGTAAATGTTTATGGACAAACAAGTGATACTGTAGCAAAAGCAGAAGATAAATATTGCCAAGAAAATGGTTTCACAGCTTTATCAGATTGTATGTTGGTTTTAAATAATCATGAGACAACAACTGATGCCGCAAAGACTGCTATAAAAGCCAAAGGTACACCAGACTTTACTAAAATAGCACCAAATAATAGTGAAACAGATGGATTATATATGGCAGAAGATGATGAAGGAGAAAGTTATTATTACCGAGGAGCGGTTAAAAATAATTATGTATCATTCGCTGGATTTATCTGGAGAATCATCCGTCGAAATGGTGATGGTTCTATTAGAATGATCTATTCTGGTAAAAGCACATCAGATACAGGAGATGCCGTAACAATAGGAAATTCCCAGTTTAATAGCAAATATTGGGATCCAACCTATGTCGGCTATAAATATAATGAAGACTTTTCCTTACATGAAAGTAATGGTACAACAGGTTATGACTGGTTTACCAATACAACAAAATATAATTTTGGTACAGGTTATACCTTTGATACATCAACAAGAAAATTTACTTTAACAGGAGATATCAAGCAATTAACCTGGAATGATAATCATGAAGAAATAGTAAATAAGCAGTTATATAGTTGTTTAAATACAAGTTGTAATGTAGTTTATAAAATAACTGGATATAGAAATGCTACTACAATGGTAGTACAACCAATAAGTTATAGTTCCAATAGTTTATTGTCTGCACAAACAAATACAACAGATTCCCCAATTAAAACAAAACTAGATAATTGGTATAAAACAAATATGACAAGTTATACTTCAAAACTAGCCGATGAAACATTCTGTAGTGATAGAAGTATAGCGAGTGGAACTGGTTATAAAACTGATTCTTATACATTTTATGGAGCCTATAATCGTTTACAAGATGGTAAAAAACCTAGTTTAAAATGTAGCCAAGATAATGATAAATTTAAAATGTCTAATGAAAGTGCTAAGTTAAATTATCCAGTTGCATTGATAACAGCCGATGAAGTAGCCATGGCAGGAGGACGAGCTTACTATAATGGAGCATACTCACCAAATAGTAATTATTATCTATATAATGGTAAATACTTCTGGACGCTCTCTCCGTCTAGCTTCGATTCTTACCACTCGTTTGCGGGCGTTTGGTCTGTGATGCCATCGGGCAGTTTGTATCCGTGGTATAGCGTGACGCGTTCCCTCGGTGTCCGCCCAGTTATCAACCTAAAAGCTGATACACTGATAACTAAGGGAGATGGATCATCACTAAATCCATTTGTAGTATCCTAGAAAGTGCGTTAGGCAAAATGACTCATCATTTTGCCTAGCAAAAATATATAAAATAAAGAATAAAAGAAAATAATTATGCCAGAAGATATAATGTATACTTCAATTAGCTAGAAAGAATATTTTCTATTTAGTTGAAAAATATGGTGCATTGAAAAAAAGTTAAAAGGGCAGTCTATTAACGGACCTTCCCCCTTCCAACCTTGTATTCAAGTTTTTCGCTCTCTCCGTCTAACTTCAATTCTAACAACTCGAATGCGAACGTTTGGAATGTGATGCCATCAGGCAGTTTGAATCCGTGGAATAACGTGACGAATTCCATCGGTGTCCGCCCAGATTCCTACTATAAATTAGGTTTGTCTATCCTATATTTGACCGTGAATTATCGATTAAGGTTGATAATCTGAGGAAGTAATGGTAATAACCATAATCATTAGATTGGAAACAAGGCTGGTCTTTGGCATAACTAGTATGGGTGAAAAATGAAAGTAAAAGATAAATATGAAGAAATTAAAAGCCTACATCAAGATGAAGTAGTATTATTTAAAGTAGGTAGTTTCTATGTTACTTTTTCTAAAGATGCAATAGTTTTAAACTATTTATTTTCCTATCAGATAAATAATGGTAAACTAGGCTTTCCTATTTCAGCTTTTGAAAAAGTATGTACTAATTTGAAAGAGAAAAGCATCTCTTTCTATATTTTTGAAGAAGAAGATAAAAATTATAGTAGTGATGATAATTTGTATAATGATATAGCAAAAATTGCAGAGAGAAGTTATTATAGTAAATGTTCTAATGAATTATTACTGGAAAGAATTAAAAATTTAATAACAACAAATAAAGATAACTATAATAAGATTAAGGAGTTTATTGATGAACTCTAATGATGGGTTTAAACTTCTATCTAGTAGTGAAAAGACGATTGATTATATAAATAAACAACTGGTTAATTTTCCTAAAAAGGAAGTAGTATTAAAACAAAATATTGAAAAAACCATGTATTTAATAATTGAGGATATATTCTCTTATCGAATAGAAGATACAAATAGAATAAAACTTAAATATTTAAAATCTTTATTGATACAAATATCAATGTTAGATTATTATATGCGAGTTAGTTATAAGAAAAAAATTATTAGCCCTAAGAAGTACGTATCCGTTAGTAATTTTTTAATCGAGATGAAAAAGCTTTCTTATGGGGTGATTAAAAGTGAAAAGAAAGACACTTAGTTATGATAAAGTAGTTACAATCGAAAATCTTATGGATGTATATAAAACTGTTAGAAATAATACAAGACATAAAGAAAAAATTTTCGTATTTGAACTATTTTTTTCTTGCAATATTATTTCTATTTACAATATATTGAAAAGTGAAGAGTATAAACATGGAAAATATAATATCTTTATTATTAAAGAGCCTAAGTATAGACTTATCATGAGTGAGTGTATGCCTGATAAAATAATTAATCACTTAATTAGTACTTATTTTCTATTTCCTTTAATTGATCCTTTATTATTACCAATGAACGTTGCTACAAGACCTTTAATGGGTTCTGATAAGGGAATATACTATATAAAGAAATACATTAACAAACTAAAGTATAAAAATGATAAAATATATGTTTTAAAGTGTGATATAGCTAAATATTTTTATTCGATTGATCAAGAAATATTACTTGAAAAATTAAAAAATTTGATTGATGATGAAAGAGTATTTAATTTAGTAAAAGAAGTGATTATAAGTACTGATTATGATTATGTTAATGAGTGTATTAATAAGTCTATTGATAAAGAAATAAAAAGATTAAAAACTCTTTCTATTAACGATTATCAAGAACATGTTAATAGCCTTAGGAGTATTCCTCTTTATAAAAAAGGTAAGGGGTTACCTATTGGTAATATGACTAGTCAGATATTAGCTGTTTATTATCTTAATGATTTGGATCACTATATTAAAGAAAAACTAGGAATAAAATGCTATGTAAGATATATGGATGATTTTATTCTTTTTCATGAAGATAGAGAGTATCTTAAGTATTGTTTAGGTGAGATTGAAAAAAAATTAGCTGAGGTTAAATTAAAACTTAATAAGAAAACACAAATACTAGAAATTCATCATGGATTTTGTTTTCTTGGATATAGGTTTATATTAAAAGATAAGAAATTATTAATGCTATTAAGTAGTAGTACAAAGAAAAGATTGAGGAAGAGAGTAAAGTATGTTAGAAAAAATAAACCAGAAATGCTTGATAAAACTTTGGCAAGTTATAATGGTTATTTAAATAGAGCTGCAAGTGGAAGTTTTCGTTTTAAACATGATTTGAAAATAAAAAAATAGTAGCATTTCTTTTAGTTTTGCATAAATTACTTTAGAGGGAGGAATGTGTATGTTAAAACTAACTATTTTACAACAAATGTTAGTAGTTTCCATCGCCTTAAGTACTATTACTTGTGCTCTGGTTCAAAAAACTAAAAGATGTTTAAAGTGTTCTTCATGTTTATGTCTTTATAGCTTTGCTGTCAACTTAGTATTAGGTGTTCTTTTCTGTATTACTTTTACCTCTATTACCTTTCCTGAAAGTTTATGGGTAGGCTTTTTTAGTTTTATTGGAGCTGATACAATTTATAAATCTTTAGAAGGAAAGCTTAAATCATATAGGGATTTAACTAATAGTGAAAGTATTATGATTAATAAGAAAAATGTTATAGAGAGGAGTAAAAAATAATGGAGAAGCCTCTTTACCCCAGTCCTTATATGCGAATAACCCAAGGTTATGGAGTAGGAACTCATAAGAATAGTTTTGCTATAGATGATGGGGGAAGTGATTCGGGAATAGATTTTATTCTAGCCCCATTTACGGGAGTTATTAAAAAGATTTATCCCAATGATGCTAACGAAGTATGGTTAGAGAGTGTTGATAAAGTAGAGTATCCTGATGGCACAATTGATTATATGACTATGTTATTTGCCCATGATAATGATGTTTCTAATTTGAAAGTTGGTCAAGTGATTCCTAGAGGAACAAGATTCTATGAAGAAGGTACTAAGGGAAATGTAACAGGTAATCATGTGCATATGGAGTGTGGAAAAGGAAAGTTTACTGGTAGTGGTTGGCATAAGAATGAAAGCGGTTATTGGTCTATTAATAATCCTAAAAATCCAGTTGATTGTCTTTGGATAGATGATAGTATTAAAATATTAAATAGTAATGGTTATACATTTAAGAAAATAGAATCTATAAAAGAAGAAACAAAAAAAGAAGAAGTATCTGATAATCAGAATAATACTTCAACTAGAAAAATAGAATTAGTATTTACTTGTAAGGAAAATGGTTTATATGCGATTGAATTAAAAGAAAATGAAAAATTATATATTGAATAATCTTTCATCCTAGAGTTATATCTAGTATCATCATAAGGACAAAACCAAATAATGTAAAGAAGGCCATTAGGTCCTTTTTCTGATTGGTTTGACTCTCTGGTATTAGTTCTTCTACTACAACATAAATCATAGATCCAGCTGCAAAAGCTAGTAAGAATGGTAGAATAGTCTTTATCTTTAAAACAAGTATGGTACCAATAACCGCTGATATTGGCTCTACTATTCCTGATAGTTGACCATAAAAGAAAGCTTTTTTTCTACTATAACCTTCTCTTCTTAAAGGAAGACTAACAGCACTACCTTCTGGAAAGTTTTGTAATCCTATACCAAGAGCGATAGTAAGAGCAGATAATAGAGTAGTACCTGTTATGTTATAGGCTAGACTACCAAAAGCTACTCCGACAGCAAGTCCTTCAGGAATGTTATGGATAGTTATGGATGATATTAACATAAAGCATCTTTTTCTACTGCCTTTGTCACCATCTTTCTTTTTATCAACAAGGTTATAGATTTTATCACCAATAAATAGTAAAGTACCACCTAATAGAAAACCTATTGATATTATTACTGGTCCATTCATTTTTAAACTTTTTGTCATTTCTAAGGCAGGCTCAATTAGACTAAAGAAACTGGCTGCTATCATTACTCCTGCAGAGAAACCAAGCATCGCATCCATTACTGTTTTATTAACCTTTTTAAAGAAAAAGACAATACTAGCTCCTAGAGCAGTTACACCCCAAGTGAATAAAGTGGCAATTAATGTTTGCCAAACAGGAGATAAGTTTTTAAATGCTTCAAACAATTTTTTCACCTCTATTAGTATGTTATGTAAAAAATGGTATTTGGAATGGGCATATATGTATGATGCAAATGTTAGAAGAGATTATATAAGGTTTACTTTTCGTCTAAATAGAAAAATAAAATAAAAAAAAGTATTGACGAACATATGTTTATGAGATATTATATATACAACTTTGGAGGTGATGAATCTGGACTTTACAGTAATGAATTATAAACTTGATAATGACCAACTAGAAATTGTTAAAGATGATAATAAATACCTCTTTGTTTTAGCAGGAGCAGGTAGTGGAAAAACTTTGACTATACTTGGTAAGATAAAATATTTAATAGAAGAAAAACATATTCCAAAAGAAGAGATAGTTTGTATTACCTTTACAAATATGGCAGTAGAAAACTTAAAGAAGAAGATAAAAAGAGAAATTAATGACGATATAGAATGCTATACCTTTCATAAGCTGGCTATGAAAATACTAGATGAGACTAACTATACTTATGAAATAGCAAGTGATGAGTTATTAACAATGGTTGTGGAAAACTTTTTTTATATAGATATTTTATCTTCCCCATATCTTTTAAAAGTAGTATTAAGATATTTTAATATATATTTTAGTAAAGATTATTATAAGAGCTATCAAAAAATATTGGTAACTAAAAGTAAGGAAATACTATTACTAAAAAGACAAATAATAACTTTTATTCACTTGTTTAAATGTGGTAACTACAAAATGGAAGATTATCAAAAATTCTTTAAAAAGATAAAAAGCTATCTTTTACCAATTACTTATTTAAAAGAAAAGTATTTTCTTTTACTGACTTTAAATATATATCTACTATATGAAAAAGAAAAGAAGGAAAATAAAGAACTTGATTTTGATGATTTACTATTTATTGCTAAAGATAGAGTTAAATACTATAAAAGAAAAATATCTTATATTATTATTGATGAGTACCAAGATACATCTTATGTTAGATTCTTATTTATTAAAGAATTAGTAGATAAGATGAATAGTTCTTTAATGGTAGTAGGAGATGATTTTCAATCTATCTATAGATTTAGTGGTTGTGATATAAGTCTTTTTTATAATTTTAAAGATTATTATAAAGAAGCAGTTACTCATAAAATAAGAAATACCTATAGAAATAGTGAAGAACTTATAAAAATAGCTAGTGAATTTATATTGAAAAATAAATATCAGTTAAGAAAAGAATTAACATCATTTAAGCATATTGATTATCCACTACAAGTTATTTATTCTAATGATTTAAAAAGTACTATTTTAAAGGTACTTGATGTGTTAGATAAAGGTAGTATCTTCATTTTAGGTAGAAATAACAATGATATAAATCTTATCTTAAGTGATTTGTTAGTAGTTGATAATGATAAGATAATATATAAAAAAAGAAAAGATTTAGTTATTAATTATTTAACCATCCATAAGTCTAAAGGACTAGAAGCTGATAATGTTATAGTGATTAACTTTTTTAATAGTGTGCTAGGCTTTCCTAATCAAATAAAAGAAGAAAGGATAATGAGATTAGTAACTAAAAAAGCAGAAGATTATCCTTATAGTGAAGAAAGAAGGCTATTTTATGTGGCAATAACTAGAACTAGAAATAGGTGTTATTTGTTAGTACCTAGTAATAATTACTCAATTTTTATTAAGGAATTAGAAAGAAAAAAGGCACTTGTTAAATTTTTAAGAATGAGATAGAATTTATGTGGTGAATCAAGATGAAGATGAGTGAAAAATATATGATAGATAAAAAATTAGAAAGGTTTAAAACTTCTAAATTCCGTAGTAGGTTTCATCTTTCTAATAAAGATAGGAAATATGTTTCAGATAAGGGGTATAAAGTAATAAAGTCGCATGCTTATGATTTTATAAGTAAAAGGTTAGCACCTTATCCTACTTTAAATGATGGTAAACAAACACCAATGAGAGGTCATCCTGTTTTTATTGCTATGCATGCTACAGCTACTTGTTGTAGAACTTGTCTTTCTAAATGGTATCATATAGATAAAAATAGATGCTTAACAAGAAAGGAAATAGATGAGATAGTAGATACTATAATGGTTTGGATTTATAATGAAATGAGGCAATAATAAAAGAATATTATCACTAATATCCTTTATGTAATAAGTCTCTTATCATTTTAAATGTTAATAAAGCTGATACAATAATTATAAAAGTAAGCATAATAAATTTAGCTAATTCTGTTTTTGTAAAACTATAAGCTAGTATTAAACAACCATCAATAAAGCCAAGTATAAACTCATGAAGAAGATTTTCTAGCTTATCAATATGTTTAGTTGAATTGCTTAATTCTAATTTAAGTTTAAAGTTTCCTTGCTTTATATATTTTAGTAAACTTTCTGTCTCTTCAGGAATATTTATTAAGCTTTTACTACTCTTTAAAACTTTTTTCTCTATGCTTTTTAATGTTTCACCTGATAGTAAGGCTTTCTTCTCATTTTCTAGTACTTTATCCTTTAAAACACTAGTTAGACTGATAGTGGAATCAAGTGACTGTAAGACTCCTTCAATTACACCAATACCACGTATTAGCATAGTAACATTATGGTCTAATATTAAATTATTTTCTTGGAGCATTTTAAACATATTACTAATAAATTTCCTAGTATCTATTTCATCAAGACCAAGGGTAGAAAATTCTTCTAAAATTTCTTTAATATTATCAACTAATTTTTGGTAATCAGTTTCATCTTTCTTTATAGACATTGATAATAGACAATTAGCAACTTCTTGATAGTCTTCTGTAATAATAGCTTTCATGCATTTATTTAATAAAGCTCTATTAAGTTTTGATAGAGTTCCTACCATACCCCAGTCTAGAAAATATATTTTATCATTATAAATTGTTATATTATCAGGATGAGGATCAGCATGAAACATACCATCTTCTAAAGCTTGCTTGATATAGTTTTTACTCAACTCTTTAGCAATAAGACTCTTATCATAATTTTCATTATCTAATTTTTCTATATTAGATATCATTATACCATCAATATATTCCATGACTAAAATATTTTTAGTTGATAATTCTTCTATCAGTTTAGGGGAAGATATATAAGGAATATCATTATTATGGTTTTCAAAGAACAACATATTTTCTTTTTCCTTAGAAAAATCTAGTTCCATCATGGTAGTTGTGTATAGCTCATCCAATACCTTATCTAAATCCATTATTTTGATAAAGTGATTAAGATGTAATATTTTAGTAGCTTGCTTTAATAACTCTATATCTTGTTTTATTTCTTCTTCAATATTTGGTCTTCTGATTTTTAAAACAACAGTTCTTTTATCTTTTAACCTTGCCTTATGAACTTGTGCAATGGAAGCTGATCCAATTGGCTTTTCGTAGATATGGGCAAATATATTATCTAAATTTTTGTACTCTTTCTTAAGAATCTTTTCTATTTGTGAATAAGGTAGTGGTGTAACGTTGCCTCTTAATTTCGATAATTCTTTAGCATATTCATTAGGAATTAAATCAACTCTTGTAGAAAGAATTTGCCCTATTTTTATAAAAGTTGGTCCTAAGTCTTCAATGGTTTTTCTAAGATTTTTAGGACTTCTGTCATCTACTAAATTATTAATTTTTATAATACTTATTATTTCTATTAATCTGTTTTTATTATTCATATCATTCACCATCCTAATTATATATAAAAAACTAGACATAAGTCTAGTAATTTACTATAAAGTCTCAATTTGATTATCGTTGTTTACATTAGACTGTTGATTATTAACAGCATCTGTGGATAAAGTTTGATTTGCAAGATTATTATCAACATCAGTTGTGGAAAATATGTTTGTTGTTTGAACTGGTTGTGGAAAAGTTTGGTTATCCACTGAGTTTGTGGATAAAGTTTCGTTTATAGGGTTGTTATTAACATTAGTTGTGGAAAAAACCGTTGATTGTGAGCTAGTATCAGTTGGCTCTATTAAGTTTTGATTTGAATACATGTCCTCAATACTTGATTTTTTATCTTGTTGAGGAAAAAGTTCTTCAACAGTATTAATATTTTCATTATTAGTGACTTGACTTTGATTGTCAATATTTTGACTTATTACATTATTATTTATAATTGGTGTTTCAACAGAAGGATTAAAAGCTGCAGTTTGCTTATCATTAGTCACATCTTTATTAGAAACTTTGTTTTTCTTGCCTTTATTTAAAATACTCACTATAACAATAATAATTAATAAGACTATAACTCCACCACATATATAAATATTAGTCATATTATATAATGCAAAAGAAAATTCTATTTTATCTTCCCCAGTTGATGATAAGTTCCAAATTAAATCTTTATCATCATTTTTCTTAGTAGTAGCATTACTACTTATAGCTTTATAAGGTAACTTAACATTGAAACTTAAATCCATATTAGTATTTATGTTAGAAAAATCAAAATCAGAGTCTGTTGTAGTATCGTTATCTATTGTAAAATCGTTATCAGTTGTTGTATCATCACTTGTACTATTATTTAAATCACTGTCTGATGAATCGAATTTGAAACTAGCTGTATAAGTGTTTTTTAAAATCCCTTTTTTAACTTTAAATACTTTACTTTCACTCTTACTACTATCAAGTAATCCTGATAAATCGTAAGTTGCGTCATTAGTGGAACTTACATCGTCAATATTTTTAATGTTTTTAGATAC
>CAKPPI010000024.1 GCA_934177545.1 uncultured Bacilli bacterium | reverse complement strand
GTATTACTGGTAAGCTTAATAAGAAAGATGAGAATAATGATACTGGTAGTGATAATTTAGTTTATATTAGTATCTATGATAAAGACAATGACAAGTTCTATAATGAAACAATTACAGTTACTAAAAATGAAAGATATAAAAATAAACAAGAAATAATTGATAAGATAATTTTAATGATGGAAAACCTGTTAAGTAATATAAATTAATATGTCAAGTTTTACATAAAAATTTCTTGACTATTTACGTAAACCTCGTTACAATGATAATGGAGGGTAGACAATGAAAAAGTTAGATGAATTATTATTGGAACTTGGTATATCAAAGGTGAGATTAGCTAAGTATTTAGGAGTATCAAGACAAATGTTATACAACTATTTAGCTTTATCTTCACTTGATGATTGGCCTAAAGAAAAGGCTTTAAGATTACTAAGTTTATTAGATATAGATAGTGAAGAAAAGATAAATTCTCTTGTAATAACAGGAGACTACATTATGAAAGTAGAAACTAGACTAAATGAAGGGGTTAGAGATAGCTCTAATAAAGAAATCTTGACAGACTTAAAAGGATTAAATAAAAAAGATCAAGAAATTCTTTCTGATATTATAAATATATTAAAAGAAAAATTGCAAGAAGATAAAACTAAAAAAACACAAACAACTTTCTTGTATTTATATCATTATTTACAGTCAATGGAAACTACTGAAGAGTTACGTTATATTTTAGCATATATGTCAAAGTCAATGGGATTTACTAATCCATTACAATTTGATTTTGATCAAAGTAAGCAGTTTATATTTGAAAGTATTTTGTTTTCTGCTATGACTCTTTATCATAATGGTGGTTCTTCAAAAAGTAAAATAGCAGAAGTACATAAAAGATTCGTTCAAGATATTGAACAGAAAAATGAAGAAAAATTAAGTCGTACACAAGAGCTAAATGCTGCTAAGGTACAAGCTTTGAGGGAATTAGGATATAACTCTATTAGTGAAGAAAATGCTAAAGAAGTTCTTGAAAAGATAGCAGAGATTCAATCTAGAAAAGTTTAAAGAGTAGGGGAGGACTCCCCTATTTTATATTTGGTAAAAAATTTAAAAAGTATACTGTTTCTTCAAAGAGTGGTATATTTATTTTAGTAAAGAAAGTAGATTATTTGGTTATATTAATAGTTAGTTATCAACGATAAAGTCTTAATAGTGATATTATTATATAAAACAAAAGCATTATAATATATAATATAATAAGTAATATAAATTAATATTATGATTAAAACTAAATACTAGAATTAAGTAAAATTATTAATCTTAGTTATTTACATATAATTTGTATAGAAAATACGCTAGTTAACATAATATCAATTATATGAAGTAAGATAAAACATAATAATAGCTTAATAAATTAATCATTAGCTTATTATTTAATTTTATATTTTTTTTAATTTGATATCATTATTAATATAATTATAACTTATAAATGATAATATTATATTGTTTACATATTATTTATTTGTTGACTAAGATAATAATTAAATTAATCCTATCGAATATATATATTATCTTATCCTATAATACTATATAGAATATTTTTTATTTAATATTATTAATAATAAAAAGTAATATTGTATTCAACATAATACATAATTCTATCCCCTAATCTCTTATAAAAATGAAAGTAGGGGAATAAAATAGGAGAAAAGGGTACAAATTAATATTGAAGGAGGATATTATGTTTAAAGATAAAAAGAAACAAGTTATTCATTGTGATGTTAAATCATGTAAGTATCATAATGAAGAAGATTGTAAATGTGACTTAGACGAAATAAAAGTTGGCTCATCTTGTGAATGTGATGATGTTAAGGATAAAGATGAAACTGTATGTTCAAATTTTAAGAAAGAAAAATAATAAAAAATAATGACTAGAATTTAACTAGCCATTATTTTTTTATCACTACTCTACCCTTTTCGTATCAGTTTTTATTGAAAAAATAATTAAATAATGATAATATAAGTAACTAATGAAGGGAGAGTAATTCTATGACTAAAAATCTAAAAATTTTACGTTCCAAAGCAATTGCATTATCGTTAGCTGCAGGAATATCTTTAGTGCCATGTTCAAATACAAATGGTGCAGATATTAATTCAAAATCAAGTAAAAATACTGAAACAAAATATTATAATACTGATGATTATAATATAATATATGTTGATGGAACCCCTCACCTAGTCTATTATAGATTTGAAAGTTTTTTTAGCCTAGGTGTTGCATATTATTTTGATGTTAATACTGATGAAGTAATTGCTGAATTTTCTAATTCATATGAAATGAAAAAAAATACAGAATTTTCTAATGAGATTGGATCTAATTTAACTAGGTTTGCTATTATAAAATTAACTGATATAATAGATAACGATACATTTAGCGATGAAACTTATCAATTTTTGGCTGAAGATGGGGAAAAGCTTGATGAATATTTAGAAGATAACTATGAATATGATGTTAATGTATTAACAAAGACACTAAATAAAGATAAAACATATAAATCAGAGTTAGGAATTTATGAATTTGATGATGAATTAAAGAATGAAAAAACTTATCATATAGGATATAATGCTAATCGTACATATGAAAGCGATGACATATATGATATAAAAGACGGTAAAGTTTATCATATGCCTGATATAGGAACTTTTACCTTTACACCAATTAACAAACTATATGATGATGAAACAATAACCGTTAGTCAAGCAGAAGATATAATGAATACTTATATTAATCAAGAAAAAGATAAAATATTACAAAAAAAATAACTGTCATTGTAAAACAGTTGTTTTTTAATTCAAAAATTCCATTAAACTTGATCCAATCTCTGGAGTATCTAAATCAAAATTATCTGCAATAGTAGCTCCAATACAAGCCAATGTTTCTTGTGGTTCTAGTCTATGAGGAGTCTTAAAGTTACGACAATACATAATTATAGGAACATTTTCTCTTGTATGATCATTTCCTTTAAAAGTAGGGTCATTTCCATGGTCTGCTGTAATAATCAATAAATCATCCATCTCTAATCTATTAAGTAATAAAGGCATTTCTACATCTAAGTCTTCTAATGCTTTACCATAACCTTCTACATCTCTTAAATGACCGTACAAATTATCAAAGTCAGCTAAATTAACCATACATAGGCCCGTAAAGTTCTTATCCATAATACTTGACAGTTTATTTAAAGCTTCTTGATTATTTGTAGCTTTTAAAGCTTTATTAATACCTTGTTCAGCAAAAATATCATTAATTTTGCCTATTCCTATTACATTATAACCATTTTCATTTAAATCATCTAAAATAGTTTTTTTAGGAGGATTAATAGAGTAATCTTTTCTACCAGCATTATTTAATTTGAATTTGCCATTTTTTCCAGTAAAAGGTCTTGCAATAACTCTTGCTACTAGAAAATCTTCTCTCATAGTTAATTCTCTTACTTTTTCACAGTAATCATATAATTGTTCAGCAGAAATGATATCTTCATGAGCAGCTATTTGTAAATCCGAATCAGCAGATGTGTATACTATCAAAGAACCATAATTTAATTGTCTTTCTCCTAACTCGTTAATTATATTATTATCATGACTACATTTATTACCAATAACACGTCGACCAGTAACTCGTTCAATTTCATCAATTAGTTCGATAGGGAAACCATTTTCATTAAAAGTTTTAAACGGTATATTTGATGTTATTCCTATCATTTCATAATGACCTGATAAACTATCTTTTCCTATGTTATTAGGTTGAGCAATAGTATAATAAGCATCAGTCTTGTCATCCTCTTCCATTGTTAAAGTATCAAGAAAACCAATTTTAGCTAGATTAGGTACAAATAAATCATAATTGTTCTTAATATTCCCTAGAGTATTACAACCATTATCACCATAGTTGCTAGCGTCTTTTGCCTCCCCTACTCCTAATGAGTCTAAAACCATCAAAAATATTCGTTTAAATTTCATAAAATTCACTCTTCTTTCTTAGCTCTTGGATGATTAATTAAATAATCCTTTGTAACTTTTTCATTACTTATATGAGTATAAATCTTGGTAGTAGTTATATCAGAATGTCCAAGCATAGTTTGTACGCTTCTAAGATCTGCCCCATTTTCAATTAGATGAGTAGCAAATGAATGTCTTAGACTATGTGGAGAAATATTAACAGGCATTCCTTTTTTAGCAAGTATTTTCTTTAAGTTTTTAAAGAAACCCTGTCTTGATATACCTTCACCTCTAGCATTCAAAAATAACTCATCACTAGTCTTCTTTTTTAGTAATAGACTTCTCCTATCTAAATATAGTTTTAAATACTTTAGAGAAGCATTATTAATTGGAACAATTCTTTCTTTACTACCCTTTCCTTTAATTCTTAAAAAGGCATTATAAAAGTCTACATCATATACTGTTAGACTAACTAATTCTGAAACTCTAAGACCGGTTCCATACATTAATTCTAACATAGCTTTATCACGATAGTCAAATACAGTAACCAATGCTATATCTAACAATTTATCAATTTCCTTTACTGTTAAAGTATAAGGAAGATGTTTGGCTAGTTTTGGTCTATCAATAAATTCAGCTTCATTATCCTTAATAACTTTTTCTCTTAATAAATAATTGTGAAGATTATAAATAGTAGTTATCTTATGCGAAATAGTTTTACTATCCTCATCTTTTGAATAACAATACTTTAAATAGTTTTCTATATCCTTTTTAGATACTTTTTCAATATCTATTATATTAAGTTTATCCTCTAAATAAGTTTGATATAGATTAATTTCATAATTATATGATTTTAAAGTATTAGGAGATAGTCCTTTTTCATACTCACAATAATTTATAAAATTTTCTTTAGCTACTTGTACTTTCATGTTTTAGTCCCTTCTCCTTTAACAGTATACCACAAAGAGGGAAAACGTGTTATAATAAATTAACCAAAAGGAGGGATAGTATGACTCTAAAAGATTTAGATGAAGAAAATATATCGTCTGACTTAGCATGTGATTTAGTCTTTTCTTTTAAGAAAGATGATAATAAAGATGGTGATGCTATTATTGTTCTTGGTTGTAAGAATATGCCTATTTTAGAAGATAGAGTCAAGTATGCAGCTAAGCTTTATAAAGAAAAAAGAGCAAATACTTTATTACTTTCTGGAGGGGGTATTTATAAAGATAGATTAGAAACTGACATTATGCTTGATTTAGCTTTAAAATATGGAGTTGACTTTAATAGCATATTATTAGAAAAAGAAAGTACTAATACTAAAGAAAATCTTGTTAATTCTTATAGATTATTAAAAGAAAAAATTACTAGTGATAATATAAAAAGACTATTAATAGTAAGTAGTGACTTTCATATGAAAAGGTGTGAATTAACCGTAGAAAAGGTTTTACCTAATAGAGTCGAATATTCTTACTGCTGCAACAGTAGTTTTTCTAAGGATAATCAAGATAATGAAGAATTAAGAATAGATAGAAAAGTTAATAATGAAGCGAAAAGATTAATTAAATATGCTAAACTTAATTATATTAATAACTGTGAGGTAAAAAGATGAAGATAGTAGGAATAATAGCAGAATTTAATCCATTTCATAATGGTCATATGTATTTATTTGATAAGACTAAAAAGATGTTTCCTGATGCTATTTATGTCCTAATTATGAGTGGTAATTTTACTCAAAGAGGAGAACCATCTATTCTTGATAAAAGAAGTAAAACGGAAATAGCTCTTATGGCTGGCTTTGATTTAGTAGTTGAGCTACCCTTCCCTTTTGCAACTGCTTCTAGTGATGTATTTGCTGAAGGAGCAATAAAACTTGCTCATGCTTTAGGAGTTACGGACTTAGTATTTGGTAGTGAGTCAGATAATTTAACTTATCTAGAAGAAATGACTGATATAGAACTTTATGATAGATCATTTGATTCTCTGGTTAGAGTATATTTAGCAAGTGGACTAAATTATCCATCTGCTAGAAGTCAAGCTTTTACAGATATTACTGGTAAAAGCATAAGCTTACCTAATGATATATTAGCAAGTTCTTATCTAAAAGCTATAAAGAAAAATAATTATAGTATTGAAGCTCACTCTATAAAAAGAACGAATGATTATAATAGTAATCAATTAGAAACAAATATTTCTAGTGCTAGTAGTATTAGAATGGCTTTACTAGCTGGAAAAGTTATAACTGAGCAAGTACCGGATTTTGTTACCCCTTACTTAGAGAATATTAAAGATAAAGTTATAACTAGTGATAATTACTTTAAGTATCTTAAATATAAACTTATTACGGATAACAATAATAATAGTTATCCATCTCTTGATAAAAGTCTTTTAAATAAACTTAAGAAAAATGTTACTAGAGTATCTAGTTATGATGAACTAATTAACAGTGTCAAAACTAAAAACATCACTTACCGGAAAATAGCAAGAGGGCTTTTATATTACTTATGTGATTTTACAGTGGATGCTAGAGATAAAATGTCTAGTATCACCTATATCCGTATTCTAGGGATTAGTTGTAAGGGAAGAAGTTATTTAAATAAGATCAAAAAAGACTGCTCTATTCCTATCATAAGCAAGTTTACAAGGGAAAAAGATGCTATGCTAGCTTTTGAATATAAAACTACTATTATTTACAGTTTAGAGTATAATAATAAATATAATGTTATAGATGATGAATTTAAAGTATTTCCAATAAGAAAGGATGAGGAATAATATGGAATCAATGTTAAAAACAAAAAAACAAGGTTTATTAATTGTTTTATCAGGACCTTCTGGTTGTGGTAAAAATACTATTATTAATAAGGTAATGGAGAATAACAAGAATATCTGGTTATCCATTTCTTGTACTAGTAGAGAACCTCGTGGAGAAGAAAAAAATGGAGTTAATTACTACTTTCTATCAAGAGAAGAGTTTGAGCAAGAAATAGAGAATGATGAATTTTTAGAATATGCTGAGTACTCTAAAAATTATTATGGTACTCCTAAAAAATATATAAAAGAACATCTAGATAATGGGGAGGATGTTATTTTAGAAATAGAAATTCAAGGGGCTTTAAAGGTAAAAGAAAAGATTAAAGAAGCTTTATTTATCTTTATTCTTCCACCTAATATGAAGGAGTTAAAAAGAAGACTGGAAGCAAGAAATACAGAAAATCAAGAAAAAATTGATATGCGTTTTAAAAGAGCATATGAAGAGATTAATGCCGTTAGTAAATATAACTATGTAGTAGTTAATGATGAAGTTGATATTGCTGCTAGAAAAGTACAATCTATATTAGATGCTGAAAGATGTAGAGTTGATCGTATTGAAGAGGTTTATTTAAATACGGAAGAAGAAAAAATTCATGAAACTTTATTTGAAGGTAGAAAAGAATTTGATAATTCGGAGATTTCTCTATGAAGAAATTAATAACTGATTATCAAAAAGAAGTAGAAAAGAAGATTAAAAATAAAACATTTACTAAAGAAGATTTAGATGACTTTAAAGTAATGGTAGGATATTTTGAACATGAAAGATTGATTCATTTATTAGTTACTATTACTGTTATTATTCTAACTTGTTTTTTCTTCTATATGTTTTCTATTATGCCTTCTATATTTCTATTCTTGTTAGTAATTATTCTTATTATATTACTTGGCTTTTATTTATATCATTACTACTTCTTAGAAAATAATATTCAAAGTTTAGAAAAGAAATACTTAGAAATTAAAAAGGCCCTGAAATAAGGACCTTTTTATTATGTACTAATTATTGATTAGTCAACTACTTCGATTTTCATTAAATTAGTTGTTCTAGATACAGCATTATTAGGAAAACCTCCAGTAGTAATAACTATATCTCCTTTAACTAAGTCAGTGTATTCTTTAGCAGATGTAATACTCTTTGTTAATACTTCATCTGTAGAGTTACATACTGGTAAAAGTGTAGGATAAACTCCCCAGTTTAAAGCTAGACGACGTCCAGTCTTTTCGTCTGGTACTAATGCAAGAATAGTAGCTTTTGGTTTTAAATTACTAATTACTCTTGCAGTTGAACCACTAATTGTAGCGGCACAAATTAACTTAGCATTAAGTCTTTTTGTTGTATCAACTACAGCGTCAGCAATAGCAGACTGAACATCTACTACTCTTTCATCTTCTTCAGAATAATGAAATTCTGCATATTTTTCAGCTGTTTCACAAATTTTTGCCATAGCAGCAACTGTTTCAATCGGATGCTTTCCAACAGTAGTTTCTCCACTTAACATAACGGCATCAGTTCCATCAAATACGGCATTAGCAATATCACTAGTTTCTGCTCTTTTTGGACGATTATTTTCCATCATTGTTTCTAGCATTTCTGTAGCAACAATAGCAATCTTACCAAGTCTTCTACATGTTGCAATCATTTGTTTTTGAACTATAGGTAACATTTCACTAGGAATTTCTGTACCTAAGTCACCTCTTGCTACCATAACACCATCTGATACTTCAAGAATTGATTCTAAGTTTTTAATACCTAAATCACTTTCAATTTTACAAATAATTTGTAAATCTTCTCTATTGTGTTGTTTTAAGATTTCTTTTATTTCTAAAACATCTTCTTTGCAAGATACAAATGATAAAGCAAGATACTCACCACCATTTGCACAAGCATATTCGATATCTTTTCTATCAGCTTCACTAACATATGGAATATTTAGTTTAACTCCAGGAACACTCATACTCTTTCTATTTCCTAAAGTTCCACCAGCTACTACTTTACAAGTAACACCGTCTTCTTCTTTACTAATAACTTCAAGTTTCATTTTAGCATTTTCAAGTAAAATAGCATCTCCAACTGATAAACTATCAATTGCTTCAGGATGATTAACAGAAAATCTTTCACTATTTCCAAGTACTTCTTCCTTAACCATACGAATTGTATTACCATTAACTAATTCAATAGAATCATTCTCTAGCATACCACTTCTAAATTCTGGTCCCTTAGTATCCCATAATATTGCTACTGATTTACCAGTTCTTTTTCTAACTTCACGAACTGATGTGATAGCTTTATCTCTTTCTTCGATAGTTGCATGAGTAAAGTTAACTCTAGCAACATTCATTCCTGCTAAAACCATTTGTTCCATTACATCGGCTTCATTTGAAGCAGGTCCAATACTACAAACTATTTTTGTCTTTTTCATTAACTACACACTCCTCTTTCAAACAGTAATAATTATACTATAAATTTGTCCTTTTGTATAGAATTTTTTGCTATTTTTGACAATTAGGACAGTAATAAGTGCCTCTTCCCCCTACTCTAATGAATTCTATTTTACTATTACAATTAGGACATATTCCATTCTTTTTCCCATGAACAGCTAATTCGTTTTGAAATAAACCATGTACTCCTTCACTAGACTCAAAACTTTTAATAGTTGTTCCACCTTTTTCTATAGCCTTTTCAAGGATAATTTTAGTATTTTTAATTATTTCTATTACTTCATCATTATTTATATTTTTAGCAGGTTTTAAAGGGTTTATATGGCTTTGATATAATATTTCATCATCATAGATATTACCAATACCAGCAATTATACTTTGATTAAGCAAAACTGTCTTTATTGGAGTGGTTTTATTTTTAAATTTAGCTAATAGATACTCTTTAGTAAGTCTAGGATCATCAAACTCATACCCTAAGTCACTGAGTGGTTTTATATTAAGTACTTCATACTTAGGTAGTAAAATCATTCTACCAAATTTTCTAACATCATGAAATCTCATTTCTATATCGTTATCTAATAGTAATGATACATGCTCATGTTTAGAAAGATTCTCTCCTTTCTTACGGAAATAAAATCTTCCTTCCATTCTAAGATGAGTTAATAAAGCATAATTTGTTAAATAAATAACAATCCACTTACCTCTTGTAGTAATACTTTCTATCTTCTCCCCCTTTATCTTAGAAATAAATTCTTCTTTATCGCCTACTATTACATTATCATAATAAACTTTAGCATCAGTTATTGTTTTACCAATAATCTTTTTCTCTAATGTTTTAGCAACAGTAATTACCTCTGGTTTTTCTGGCATATTAATCACTTCCTTTACTACTTAGCTTCATACCAATCTTTTCCTGTTTCTATATCAACTTTTAAAGGTACACTAAGTTTTACTACTTGCTCCATTTTTTCTTTTACTAATTTTCTCATTATTTCTATTTCATCGTTATAAACATTAAAAACTAATTCATCGTGTACTTGAATCAACATTTTACTCTTTAAATTTTTCTCTTTCATAGCCTGATATAGTTCTACCATAGCTTTCTTTAAAATATCAGCAGCACTTCCTTGAATAGGGGTATTTAAAGCCATTCTCTCGCCACTACTTCTAACCATATAGTTTTTACTCTTTAATTCATCTATTTTTCTTCTTCTATTCATTATAGTAGTAACATAGCCATTTTGATAAGCTTCTTCTTTTTCTTCTTCCATATATTCTTTTATACCTTGATAAGTATTTAAATAATTATTTAAAAACTCTTTAGCACTAACTACATCTATTTTTAAGTCTTCACTAAGACCAAAACTACTTATTCCATATAAAATACCAAAGTTAACTGTTTTAGCTATTCTACGCATTTTCTTATCAACATCTTCAATTGGTACCTTAAAAATATCAGAAGCAGTTTTAGCATGAATATCTTTATCTTCAATAAAGGCTTCTTGTAAGTTTTTGGCATTAGCCATATGAGCAAACACTCTTAATTCAATCTGACTATAATCAGAACTCATAAGAATACTATCATCCTCTGGAATAAAAGCTTTTCTTACTAATTTAGAATAATCACTTCTAATCGGAATATTTTGCAAGTTTGGTTTGCTACTTGATAGTCTTCCTGTTCTTGTAAGACATGAATTAAATATCGTATGAATCTTACCATCTTCTCTTATTTCATCTAATAGTCCTACACAGTAATTAGCATATATTTTAGATAGATTTCTATACTCTAGTACTTTTTCTACTATTTCATTATCATCTTTTATTTTATCTAATATATCTTTACTAGTAGAATAGCTAGTGTCATCTTTTTTTCTCTTTTTTGGATATTCTATTTTTAACTTTTCGAATAATACTTCTCCTAACTGTTTAGGTGATAGTATATTAAACTCTACATCCGCTAATCTATAAATTTCTTCTTGCATTAATTTCATTTTAGTTTCTAATTCTTCTTTTAGGTTTAATAAATACTCTTTATCTACTCTTATACCGGTTAACTCCATATCTGCTAAAACAAAAGCTAGTGGCATTTCTATCTCATTAAGCAGTTTAGTCTCACTATAATTATCTATTTCTAGAAGTATTTTGCTCTTAGTATCATAAATAAATCTGCTTTTATTAATACACTGTTTTTTAGTAGTTTCTATATCTACCGCTTTCCTTTTCTTTTCTGTCCCATAAGTTTCCTCATAACTAGGACAGTTATAGTTAAATTGACTCATCAAGACAGTAATATCATCTTCTAACTTATAATCCAATAAATAAGAAGCAATCATACTATCATAATTACAATTATTAATATTAATATCATATTGATTCAAAAGTATAATCATTCTTTTTAAGTCATAAGTATATTTTAATGTATCATTTTTTAATACTTCTTTGTTAGCAATAAGTTCATCTAGAGTCATAAAACAAGACTCTTTTAAGTTACTAAAACCACAACCAATTACTTTACTTTTACTATAAGTATAGCCATCCATTTCTAAGTAGAAAGCAAAAGGAATATTAAAATCGAATTGTTTATAATTAACTATCTTTTCTGTTTTAATTTCTTTTTCTTCAAAGTCTAATGTTTGTTGTTCTTCACTTTCACAACCTATTTTTTTTAAGAAAGATTTAAATTCTAATTCTTCTAATATATTTCTATATTCTTCAACATTCATACCTTTATATATACAATCTTCTAGACTAAAAGGAATAGGTACCTCCCTATAAATAGTAGCTAAGTCATAACTCATATAGGCATCATTCTTACCTTGTTCCAATTTTTCCATTGTCTTTCCACCGATTTCATCCAGATGATTATAAACATTATCTAGACTCTGATACTTAGTTAATAAATTAATAGCTGTCTTCTCGCCAATTCCTTTAACTCCTTGAATATGATCACTGGCATCTCCCATAAGGGCTTTTAAATCTATCATATGAATTGGGGTAGTTCCATAAGTATCTTTGAAAGTCTTCTCATCAAATCTAATAAAGCCTTTAGTCTTTAATAGTTTTACTTCTACTTCTTTACTAATTAATTGTAGTAAATCTTTATCACTTGAAACAATAGTAGCAATAAATTCATCTTCTTCATCAACTATTTTAGCAAGAGTACCTATTATATCATCAGCTTCATAATTATCTATTTCAAAATGTTTTATTCCCATCGCATCTAATATTTCTTTAGCTTTAGGAAATTGTAGTTTCAACTCTTCTGGCATTTCTCTACGTCCGGCTTTGTATTCACTATATTTTTCATGTCTAAAAGTTTTACCTTTGTCAAAAGCTACTAAAATATAGTTAGGTTTTTCTTCCTCTATTATTTTATTCATCATATTGATAAATCCGTAAAGACCGTTGGTAGGAAATCCTTTACTATTTTTCATAATAACTCCACTATAACTAGTTGCATAATAACTTCTAAAAAGTAAATTGTTTCCATCTACTAGTATAATTTTTTTCATAGTCTACCTTCTTCCTCTAACTATTATAACAGTCTTTTTATCAGTTTAAAAGAAGAAAGATGCTGTTTTAAGAGTTATCCATTACAATTATTTTATTATCTTTTAAATCTCTTAATTTATCACACAAAATTAGACTTACTA
>CAKPPI010000023.1 GCA_934177545.1 uncultured Bacilli bacterium | reverse complement strand
TAGTACCAGTTAAAGAGACTATTTCAAAGTTACCTTTAAAACTATTAGCATAATACTTTTTCTCTTCTACTTTATAAACACCAACTGTAAAATCATTAGTAGCTCCTAATGCTTCTACTTTAGCCAGTTTAATATTTTCCTTTAAAGTAAGTTCCTTTATCTTAGTTAGTATTTCTTCACCTCTATCAATTCTAACTACATAAGTATTAGCAAACTTTCTATATTCCATTTTAATTCCTCCTAATTATCTCTAATCTCACAATTAAATTCTTTAGTAACTTTCTCTATCATCTTATGAAAATCAGTCATAACCTCATCATCTGTTAAAGTTTTAGCCTCATCTTGATAAATAAGCTTAAAGGCAATAGACTTTTTATCTTTATCTATATTATCCCCACTATAAACATCAAATACGTCTATACTTTTTAATAATCTAGAAGATGATTTCTTTATCATTTTAGAAATATCACTAGCAGTTATCTCTTTATTTATTAAGAAAGCAACATCTTTTTCAATACTAGGATACTTAGATGGTTCCTTAAACTTAATTGGTTTAACATTTCTCATTAATTTATTTAAAGAAAGTTCAAAGACATATACTTCATCTTTTAAAGTATTAGGATGAACTCTTCCAATGATACCTAACATTTCTCCATCTAATAAAATACTAGCTGATATTCCTTTATGAATATTAGGTAACTCTTTAGGAACAAAAGTATAACGATTATTAAATCCTAGTGAATTAAGAATATCTTCTACTATACCTTTAACGACATAGAAGTCACACTTAGTATTACCATTCCAAGCTGATTTAACAATATTTCCTTTTAATAGACCAGCAATCTTAGATTCTTCCTGATAGTTTTTATCATAAGTTTTACTTATTTCATATAAGAAGATGTCATCTACTTTTCTCGCTTTATTATAGTTATAAACATTTATTAAAGATGGGATAATACTAGTTCTAACAACAGATTTATCAACACTCATAGGGTTTGGAAGAACTAATTTTTCTTTATGTTCATAATCAAACATAGAAGCCATACTAGGTGATGTTAAAGTATAAGTTTTAGTCTCAGTTAAACCTTTCATTCTAAGTCTTTTAGAGATAAATTTACGATACTTAATATCTCCTTTATACTCACCTTTCTTGATAGATACAACAGGAAGAGATGAAGTTAAGTTATGGTAACCATAAAGTCTTACAATTTCCTCGGCTATATCATTTACATTAGGTTCAATATCAAGTCTTCTATTAGGAATTACTACTTTAAATACTTTATTCTTTAAAGTATAACTAAAGCCTAATCTATCCATTTCTTTTTCCATATCCGCTTCGCTAATTTCTATTCCTAAAAGATTATTAACTTCACTTGCTCTAAACTCTACTTCTTTTGGTTTTTTATCAACGTTATCATATTTAACTATTCCAGTTAATACTTTAGCATCAGCATACTTTTCTAATAGATGGCAAGCTCTTTTAATAGCCATATCCGTATACTCATAGTTTAGTCCTTTTCCATAACGAATAGATGCTTCACTACGAAGATTTAATCTAGCAGCAGTATTTCTAATACTAACAGAGTCAAAGATAGCACTTTCTATTAGAATTGTTTTAGTATTATCTGTTACTTCAGTATCAATTCCACCCATTACACCAGCAATACAAACAGGATTAAAAGTGTCAGTTATTACAATATCATTACTAGTTAAAATTCTTTCCTTATTATCAAGAGTAGTAATTTCTTCCTCTTCTTTAGCATCTCTTACTAAGACTTTAGAACCTAACTTATCATAATCAAAGAAATGAAGTGGTTGACCATACTCTAACATTACATAATTAGAAATATCTACTACATTGTTAATAGGTCGCATTCCTGCTGCTACTAATCTTTTTTTGATAAAGTCTGGTGATTTTTTAATATTAACATCTTTAACCATTCTAGCTAGATAATAACTACATTTATTAGTTGCTACTTCCAAACTAAAATGTTTATCTATACTATCATCTATTTCTGTAAAGCTAGTATCAGGTAGAGTTACTTTTCTATTTAAAATAGCACTTACAATATATGCAAAACCGATATGAGAGTAACAATCATTATTACGATGTTTATGAATATCAAGTTCCAAAACAGTTGATTCTAAGTCTAAAGCTTTTAAAGCATCAACTCCCACTTTTAAGTTACTATCTCCTTCATAAATACCTTTACTATAAGTCTCGTCATTCTTCTCTTCTAATCCTAACTCATATAAAGCACAAAGCATCCCATTAGATTCTACTCCCCTAATCTTACTTTTCTTAATTTCAAAGTCACCTGGTAAAACAGCTCCTACAAGTGCAACTATCGCTTTTAAACCCACTCTAACATTAGGAGCACCACATACTATTTGTAATACTTCACTTCCAATATCTACTTTACAGATATGTAAATGATCACTATCTGGATGATTAACACATTCTACTACTTCCCCGATTACTAAATTATCTATATGATTAGTAATTACTTTTTCGACATTAATATCACTTTCTGTTACCATCTTAGCTAGTTCTTTAGGTGTTAAATCAGAAATATCAATATAGTCACTTACCCACTCTAAATTAATCATTATTATCTTCCTTTCTATCAAATGTTTTACTACATCTTAAATCAGTCATATAAAAAGTTCTAATATCTGTAATACCATACTTTAACATAGCAAGTCGTTCTGCTCCAAAACCAAAGGCAAAGCCACTCCAAACAGCAGGATCATAGCCACAATTTCTTAAGACATTAGGATGAACCATTCCTGCACCTGCTACTGTTATATAACCACTATTTTTACAAATGGCACAACCTTTACCTTTACAATTAAAACAACTAATATCTAACTCTACAGATGGTTCAGTAAACTGATAATAACTTGGCTTTAATCTAACTTCAGTGTCACTTCCAAATAGTCTTTTAGCAACTATTTCAAAAGTACCTTTTAAATCTGTTAGATGAATATTCTTATCTACTAATAATCCTTCTATCTGCATAAATTGATGAGAGTGAGTTGCATCATCATCATCTCTTCGATAAGTCTTACCAGGGCATATCATTCTTACTGGTTTTTCTCCCTTAGCTTCTAACATGGTTCTAATTTGAACAGGAGATGTTTGACTACGAAGTAAAATCTCATCATCTTTTAAATAGAAAGTATCTTGAGCATCTCTTGCTGGATGACCTTTCGGAATATTTAAAAGCTCAAAGTTATATTTATCTTCTTCTATTTCTGGTCCATCAATAACATCATATCCCATTGACATAAATAACTCTTCCATATCTTCTACTAGTTTCTCTAAGATATTAGGACTACCTATTTCTATATGAGTAGCAGGAAGTGTTACATCAATACTCTCTTTAGCTAACTTTTCATTAAGAGCTTCTTCTTCAAATAAAGTCTTCTTACTATCATATAATGAATTAAAACTAGTCTTTAATTCATTCATCTTCATCCCAAACTCTTTCTTCTCTTCATTTGGTATTTCTTTAATCTTACTACTAAGTTCTGTAACAATACCTTTCTTTCCTAAGTACTTAACTTTTAAATCATTAAGACTTTTCATATCTTTACAATTATTTAGTTCATCTTCTATATTTTTCTTAATCTCTTCTATATTCACTTTAATACATCTCCTTTATCTTTCTTAATGTTTTAATTTTATTTTTATCCTTACTTTTATCTAACGGATCATAATGATATGAAGTTATTCCAATACTCCTTGGTACTAAAACATCATTAATAATATTATCACCTATCATTACTACTTCATTAGGATTTACATCTTTAATTATTTTCTTATATCCAATAGCATTAGGTTTAATAGCAAATTCTCCACCATAGATTTCACTAAAGTATTCTAATAAATCAGCTCTTCTTAATCTTTCTTTTTGAACATCTTTAAACCAATTAGTATAAAGAATATTTTGATATCCCTTACTTTGTAAATAAGAAAGTACTTCTTTTGCTCCCGTATGAATGGTATCCGGAATAGATTTGTTATGTTCATTCCAACCCCTAATTACTGTTTCATCAATTACAAGACCACTTTTTAAACTTAAAAAATCACTAAGTAATTTAATATTGTATTTAAAGAAAGTTCTTTCATATTCCATCAAATAATCATATTTATTTTGTAAAAAACATTCTATATCTTGACCTTGCATTTTTTCTTTAAAATAAATATTTTCATAAGAAAAATCACCACTTAAAAGTGTCCCATCTAAATCCCAAATAAATTTCTTTATCATAATTCCCCCCCTAACCAAAAGAAAAACTATAAACTAAGGACGAAATATATCCGTGGTACCACCTTATTTTATAGTTTTCTATACACTCTAATCTCTTAACGCGAGTAACGCCTAAAGTTTTGCTTTAAGACTCAAAGGACGAATTCAAAGGATAAAAGGATTATTCTCACCAACCATAATCTCTCTTTTACTTTTATTAGTCTTTTACTACTTCCTTCTCATTGATTTAATGCTTATACTATCACAAATTTATTAAATTGTCATTAATTCTTGTTCTTTTTCTTTCATTAGTCTTTCAATATCTTTATTATATTCATTAACTAAATCTTGAATGTCATTCTTAAGAGCTTTTTCTTCATCTTCTGCTAACTCTTCTTTTTCTATTTTTTCATTAGCATCACGTCTAATATTTCTAATAGCAACTTTTGCTTCTTCTGCTAAAGCTTTAACTTGCTTAACAAGTTCTTTTCTTCTCTCTTCTGTAAGAGCTGGTACTACTATTCTAATAGTTTCCCCATCATTACTAGGATTATATCCTAAATTAGCAGCAATAATTGCTTTCTCCATATTTTTTAAACAACTCTTATCAAATGGTTTAATAAGTAACTGATTTCCTTCAGGAACAGAGATAGTTCCAAGTTGTTTTAAAGGTGTCATTTGTCCATAATATTCAACCATAACCCCATCTAAACTAGAAGGATTAGCTCTTCCTGCTCTAACAATTCCAAATTTCTTTTCTAGGTTATTTACAGTAGACTTCATCTTTTCTACTGCATTATCTATTTCTTGATTCATTATATATCCCTCTCTTCAACATAATTTTACTATATTGTTATTGAGAAAGCAAACATTTTTTAAAAACCATTCTATTAAAAGCAGTCATAAATATGATAAAATTTATGACTTTCTATATAGTATTAATTATTTTAAGGTTTTTACTTTTTCTGTATTTATACCATTTTGTTTAAATGAATAATTAATTTCATAAATTGAATTTACATAATCATCTACTGAAGTATATCCTAATGTTTCAACATAATCTTTTAAAGTAGTATTATCACCTGTAGATTTCATACTTGCAACTATTGCATCAACACTACCATAATGTTTTCTAAAATATTTAGTAGCACTAGCTATATAAAAATCTTTAGCTGCTACATATTTATTTTGACTATATATACTTTTTATTCCTTCAGATGTCTCATCAATATACTCACCTATCTTATTATAGTGATAAGCATATCTATCCTCATTTAATTCTCCATCTTCATCTGGAATATATTCCTTATTGCGTACAATCACTTTTGCTAAAGACTTATAATAGTCATCCATTGCCTTATCTTCTTTTATTTCTAATATCTTAGAATCAATAAGTTTATAAGTTTTCCCTGATGCTACACATAAAGCAGATAAAGCTACCATTTTACCTAATATTTTAAGATTTTTTATTTTTTTGTTAACCTTCTGTCTTTCTAATTCTCTTTCTTTTCTTTTAGATTCTATTTCTTCTTCCTTTAGGTCCCTTTTATAACCATATGTATCTTCTTTATTAAAAGTAATAGCATACAAATTAAAATCTTGTTTTTCATTGCCTGATACTGTCTTCATTTTATATTCCCCCTTCATTAACGGACTATATTATACTATTTTTTAATCTTATTGTCAAATTTTGATTGACAGTATTCTTATTATTAGTTTACACTTTAAGTACGGTGATATATATGCAAATGGATTTTCATGAAAAAATTAAAGAGCAAAGAAAGGTTAAAAACATTACACAAGTGGAAATAGCATCACATCTTGGTATTGGACAAGATTTATATTCAAGATATGAAAATGGAAAGTTAAATTTTCCATCCGTATTAATTCCTGAATTGTGTTATTTCCTTGATATGACTCCTAATGATTTATTTGAATATGAGAGGTATTTAAAAATTTATCATAATAAGTCTAAAAACAAATAAAGAAGGATTTCCTTCTTTATTTTGATCTAGTATAATCACAACTACTACATTTTATTTCATTGCCATGTTCTAATAGTATTGAATTACAATTAGGACATTTTTCATCTAATGGCTTATCCCAAAAAGCGGTTTTACATTTAGGATAATTACTACACCCATAGAAAGTTTTACCTTTTCTTGTTTTTCTCTCTAGAATCATGCCATCACAACTAGGACAATGTGCTACTTCTATTACTTGTTTTTCTTCTTTTTTAACATACTTACATTCTGGATAGTTACTACAAGCGATAAATTCACCATACTTACCTTTTCTAATAACTAGTGGATGTCCACATTCTGGACACTTCTCCCCTGTTTCTTGATCTGGTGCTTTTTCCATCTCATCAAAAGCTTTCTTAACCCGTGGCTCAAATTCATCATAAAACTCTTTTAACACTTCATTCCAAACTAGTTCACCACTAGCAATCTTATCTAGATCTTCTTCCATCTCTCTTGTATACTCTACATTAATTAAATCTTTAAAGAATTCTTGTAACTTATCAGTAGTCTCAATTCCCATTTCTGTTGGATGGAATTTCTTCTCTTCTAAAGTTACATAAGCTCTTTGCTTTAGAGTATCAATAGTCTGAGCATAAGTTGATGGTCTTCCAATCCCTAACTCTTCCATTTTCTTAACAAGTGAGGCTTCGGTATATCTTGCTGGTGGTTTAGTAAAATGTTGTTCACTAACAAGGTCAGTGGCTTTTAATACTTGGTCTTTAACAAAGCCAGTAAGATAATTCTCATCACTTGTTTCATAAACTTGATATACTTCTAAATAACCTTTAAAGACAATAACACTACCTGTTGCTTTAAAGTGATAATCATTATTATCAAACAAGACTGTTGTCTGATTAACTTTAGCATCTGCCATTAAACTAGCTAAAGCTCTATAATAAATCAAACGATATAATTTAAACTCATCACTTGATAAATGACTCTTAACATCTTCTGGGCGTCTTAATATACTAGTAGGTCTTATACCTTCATGAGCATCTTGAACATTTTCTTTTTTCTTAGCTTGTTTTGGATAACCAATATATTCTTTACCATAATTCTTTTCAATATAGTTAAAAGTATTATGAATAAACTCATCAGATAAACGAATAGAGTCTGTTCTCATATAAGTTATTAAACCAGTAGTTTCACTACCAAGATCAATTCCTTCATAAAGCTTTTGGGCTATCATCATTGTCTTCTTAGTAGGAAAACCTAATTTATTAGCTGCTTCTTGTTGTAAGGTTGAAGTAGTAAAAGGAGCTTTACTCTTCTTATTTCTTAGTTTCTCTTCTACTGAATATACCTTATAATCGCTTGCTAGACTATTAATTACTTTATCAGCTTCTTCTTTACAAGTAAGTTTAATCTCTTTATCTTTATATTCAAATAAATTAGCTTCAACGTCATCAAAGAAAGCACTTATAGTATAATACTCTTCTTGTTTAAATGCTTCTATTTCTCTTTCTCTATCAACAATTAGTTTTAAAGCTACACTTTGAACACGTCCAGCACTCTTAGCTTTTATCTTAGACTGTAATAGCTTAGATAATCTAAAACCAATTATTCTATCAAGTATTCTTCTTGTCTCTTGACTCTTAACAAGATTTTGATCAATCTTACCTTCATGTTTAATAGCTTCTAAAACACTATCTTTAGTAATTTCATGAAAAAGTACTCTTGAATAATCATCATCTTTTATATTTAAAGCCTCTTTTAAATGCCAAGAAATAGCTTCCCCCTCACGATCAGGGTCGGTTGCAAGTATTATATGATCACTTTCTTTAACATCTTTCTTTAGCTCTTTAATTAATTTACTTTTCCCTTTTAAAGGAACATAATTAGGTTTAAACCCATCTTCTATATCAACACCTAGTCCTAATTTACCACTAGTTGCTAAATCTCTAATATGTCCTTTACTAGATACTACTTTATAATTCTTTCCAAGATATTTCTCAATAGTTTTACTCTTACTAGGACTTTCTACTATTACTAAGTTCTTTGCCATGAGATTCCTCCTTTTCCATATCTTATATCTAAAGTTACTACTAATTGTCAATAGTTTTTTCTAATTTACTTATTATTTACATATTCTTTAACTGGTGAATAACTTCTTCTATGTTCTTTAATAATACCATATTCCATAATCGCTTCAATATGCTTCTTAGTAGGATAACCTTTATTATGTTTAAAGTCATACATTGGATATTTCTTATCTAGTTCATATAACATATGATCTCTTGTTACTTTTGCTATAACACTAGCTGCTGATATTGTTATACTTTTTAAATCCCCTTTAATTATTGAGGTAGTTGGTATATCAATATCCAGTTTAACTGCATCTATTAAGACATGTTCTGGTCTTACATTACAGTTATTAATAGCCATCTTCATCGCTTTCTTAGTAGCATTTAAAATATTAATATTATCTATCTCTTCATTATCTACAATACCAATACCTATTCCTAAAGCTTGTTCTTCTATCTCTTTATATAGTATTTCTCTTTTCTTCTCACTTAATTTCTTACTATCAGTAAGTCCTTCTAAATCAAACTTCTCTGGAAGTATGACACAAGCAGTTACTACTGGTCCTACTAAAGGACCACGACCCACTTCATCTACTCCTGCTATTAAGTTTATCCCTTTTTCTCTTAGTTCTCTTTCATACATGTATGTATCCATATTTACCTCCCAAGGAAAAACTTTTCCAACTTACTAGGAAAAGTTTATTGTAATCTTTCTTTTATTTTGATAGATAAAGCTTTTTGATCAGTTCTACCCTTTACTTTAGGTGACAAGTATCCCATTACCTTACCCATATCTTTCATACCTTCTGGCTTTATTTCATCTATTGCTTCACTAATTAATTCATCTACTTCACTATCTGTTAATGGCTTTGGTAAAAATTCTTTTAAAGTATTAAGTTCAGCAGTTTCTTTTTCTACCAAATCACTTCTTGAGGTTTTAGAATACTGTTCAATTGAGTCTTCTCTCATCTTTACTTGTTTTAATACTACACTTAAAACTAACTCATCATTAATTTCAACCTTCCTATCAATATGTTCTAAATCAACCGAAGCTTTAACCATTCTTAAAACATTAAGTCTTTCTTTATCATGTTCTTTCATAGCCTTAACTATTTCACTTTTAATACTATCATACATATTATCACGCCTTTACCTTTTCTTTTTTAGTTAAATAATAGTCTTTCCCACTTTTTTCAAATGTATACTGATAAGTATTTTTTACCGTTCCATAAATACCATCTAATACTTCAGTAGTTAATATTATTTTATTATCTTCTTTTCTAGCACTCTTTAATTTAATATTAATAGGTTCTGAGTTATCATCTTTGGTAACAATTACAACTCCTTTATGCTCTTCATCATATAAAGCATATTCTTTTTTAGACACTTCAAAGTCTTCTATATTTACACTAATATCTTTTCCATATAAATCTTTAACAGCTTTTTCTAGTGTTTCTTTCTTAACAAAAGTAGTTAAACCACTACAAGTATATCCCTCTTTATTAACATTTATTACTTCACAGTTAATAGAGTCTTTATTATCTATATTATTATAAGCGAAATATAGCATTGCTTTATTTTCCATTACATCTAGTATTTCTAAATCTTCATGAGCTATTTTCTTATAAAGAGTAGTAACCGTTTTATTCTTAGTAGATAAATAATTAGGATCAGTTGCTACTATTTTTTTATAACCATAGTAGGCAGCACCTACTAGTATTTCTAAAGTAATAATTACTATTACTATCTTAGTCCATACACCATTTTTCATCTTCTACACCTTCTTTTTCTTAATAAAGAATTTAATTATATATGACTCAAAGATAATCATAATTATAACAAAAGCCCAAGCTAGTATTGTATACAAAAGTCCACTAGTATAACTACCTATAATAGCTAAAATACTCTTTGGAATATATTTATCTATAACAGCAGACACATCAGCAAGAGGAATATTCTCCCCAATAAAAGTTAAAATTCTAAGAAATATATCCGCTATCGCTATAAAATAGACAAAACTAGAAAACTGTCTAAAAAACATAATGACTAGTAATATTAATACTATAAGTACAATCAAATCAATATACATAGTAACCACCTTTCCCTTCTTCAACTAAATTATATCACAGATATTATAGATATGGATTATTTTTTCTTTCTTCTTCTAAAGTAGTCAAATCACCATGTCCAGAGTATATCTTTGTATCATTATTAAATTCTTCTAATCTTGCTAAAGAATTTTTCATATCAGTTTCATTTCCTGTTGGAAGATCTGTTCTACCTATTGTATTTTTAAAGATAAAGTCCCCTACAAACAGTGTATTAACCTCATCAAAGTAAAAACTTACAGAGTCATTACTATGTCCTGGAGTATAATAACATTTAAACTTAAATGGTTCTATTTCTTTCTCTTCTAAATCACTTAAATTACTTTTCTTATATACCATTAATTTTCTATTACTTTTTAAGAAGTCTCTTAATGCTCCTACATGATCAAAATGAGAATGGGTTACAAGTATCCCTACTAATTTATTATCTCCCATAGACTTTTTAATCTTATCACTATCAGATCCCGGATCTATTAATAAACACTTACCATCTTTCTTTAATATATAACAATTCTCATCTAAAGTACCAGTTATCACTCTTTCAATTTCCATCATCTTTCCTCCTCATTCTACTTATTAGAATAATGAAGTAGATAGATATTTGTCAAGCTAATTTTTTAATTTAACCAAAAATGGTTCGTTTCTAGTTCCCCTACCTCCAGTGATTATTACATTTGCTTTTAAATTCATAGCCGGCTTATAACTAAAATAAGATTCTGATGTATTATAGTAATAATAACTACCATATGGTGTCATCACCCAATTATTATTTTCATCATAACCATTTAATAGCCAATAGTGAATAGCATTAGAATTAGTATTAACCTGACCAGTCATAAGTTCACCATATCTTAACATACCTATCTTTTTTACAAAAGTATCAGTACCTTTAGCCAATTTATAACTATCACCTTTAGGAACCAGACTATTATACCATGTTGTATTATCTTCTATCATCTTCAACTGTTCAGTAGTTAGTGTTTTTAAATAAGTATTATTTAAGGCTTTATCTATTATGTTATTAAATTTAATTGTTGTATTGATAATTGGTGAATCACTTACTATCTTTGTACCAAGTCCATTCTCATGACTTACTATTCGATATAGATTATTTTCTCCCGTTCCAAAACTTATATATTCGCCACTATATCTTGCTGATAACAATGTACCAGTTGGATTGTCATTTTCCACTTTGTAAGGATCTTCTAAAGTACCCGTACCAGATATTATTTTAACTGTTGGTTTAAGGTTTATAGAAGGTCTTATACCTAGAGTATCATTTGAATTATTGTAATGGGTAACTGAAGATACATCAACATACCATACATTATTTGCATCATAAGGATTAAGCAAACGCCAATAATCTGTATTTTGAAGATAACCTTTCTTTGAAGTAGTACCATTATAACTCATAGTATATTCATAAACATTTAACAAGCCTACTGTATCAGTTACCATAGTAGTTTTAGCTATTTTACTAGTATCAGTAGTCATAGTTGCATTCCAAACACTATCTGTTTTAATAAATTTTTCTGGTTCTCTTAAGTTTCCTAGAAAACCATCTACACTTGTATCATTTAACCACTGTTCCATATGACTACCTTTAAAGGTACTATTATTGGTAGAGTTATAAGATACAGCAGCTATATTCCACTGAGTAACTAACTTTACAGAGCTATCAGTTGGATCTATTGATACTGCTCGCCATAGTTTCCCACTATACCAAATATAGTTATTAGGGTCTTCTCCAGCAATAAAGGTCTGTTCAGGATCGGTCTTATCTATACTGCCTTTATCACCTACCCCAGCTAATAACTTTTCGGCTACTGTTAATACCTTACTACTAGCACTATCTACTACTATTTTACTTTTAAAGGTTTTATTTTGAATACTATTATCAGCATCAGATGATACCCATAGATATAGTTTATAAGTTACGCTTTTATTCTTAGTTAGTAAAGTACTACTTACTAGTTGATAAGTCTCTTTTCCAAGTTCCTTAACTTTAACTATGCCAGAATCATAGCCATCATCACTAGTTAACCTCATCTTTAAATAACTAGTATCAAGTGTATTGGATGAATCTTCTTCATTTGATACTGTATAATAAGCATCAATTGTACCACTATTAGTGATAGTAAAAGTGTAAGGAGTAGTAGATAGCCCATCAGTATCAGACATTGGAATTGTATTATTCAAGTTAATGGAATTGCCTTCCGTAAAATCCACTTTTAAAGTTCCTACTTGCATACTTAACTTATCACCTTTAAAGGATTTAGTAAGTAATGCATAACTACTACCTATTAAAGTGACAATACTTATTAATATTAAAATAACTAGTATAACTATTCTTTTATTTCTCATAAACTGCCCTCATTTCTACATTATTTAAGAAACTAATTCTATTGCAAAAGGTTCAGACTTAGTTCCTTTTCCACTAGTTATTACTACATTTTGTTTCAAATTCATAGCTGGCCTAACACCGTACCTTTCTGATGGAACATTAGCATAGCCATCACTATTATAATGTAAATAGAAAAGGTAAGAATCATACATAATACTTAAAGTCCAATAATCTATAGTACTGTTATATTTATCAAATTGTCCTGCCATTAATTCACCTAGTCTCAAAAGTCCAACTTTTGAAGCAACTGTATTTGAAATTAAACTATTCCCCGTAGTATCACTATATTTTGCTAGTTTATAGCTATTACCATAGCCAACAGTCCCTATATACCACATTGTATTATCTTCAATCATATTAACTTGTTTATTTGTTAAATACTTTTCATTTGTTAAATATTCATTATTTAAAAAGGTTCCTATTGTGCTACCTTTAGAATAGTTAGAATTATCTCCAAATTGTATAGTTTTATAACTACCATCATCTTTTAAAGGCATAGCACTTACTACTTTTGTACCAGTACCATTTTCATGACTTACTATTCGATATAAGTTATTCTCTCCTGTTCCAAATCTTATGTATTCACCACTATATCTCGTTGATAACAATGTACCTGTTGGACTATCATTATCTCCTTCTAATCTATAAGGATCGTCACTAGTTCCAGCTCCACTAACTATTTTAACATTTGGATTTAAGTTTATTGATGGACGACAGCCACCAGCACCTCTTGAGTTGGCATTATTATCAGTACTACCGCCAGGAGCAACATAGTGAGTATTCACATCACTATAAGGAGTTAATGTCCACCATACCAAATAATTATTCAAATACCCAGTTGCTGAACTAGCATTTTTTAAGCTCATTGTATATTCATAAATATTTAACAAACCAACTGTATCAGTAACCAATGTCGTCTTAGCAGGTTTACTAGTATCAGTAGTCATAGTGGCATTCCATACACTATCTGTTTTAATGAATTTTTCAGGTTCTCTTAAGTTTCCTAGAAAGCCATCTACACTTGTATCGTTTAACCACTGTTCCATATGACTACCTTTAAAGGTTGAATTACTACTAGCATTATATGGTAAGGCTGATATAGTCCATTGAGTAATTAATTTAACTGAGTTATCAGAAGTATCTATTGATACTGCTCTCCATAACTTTCCACTATACCAAATATAGTTGTTAGGACTTTCTCCAGTAATAAATGTCTGTTCAGGATCAGTTTTATTTATACTACCTTTATCACCTACTCCAGCTAATAACTTTTCAGCTACTGGTGTTGGTACTGTCTGATCA
>CAKPPI010000022.1 GCA_934177545.1 uncultured Bacilli bacterium | reverse complement strand
TGATTCAGTAATGAATTGGTTTTTTTGTGTTTAACCTCCCGTAGTTAGCTTGGAAGTTCACTGATAATCAGTTATATGATAACGACGTTAGTATAAATTTATCTAGAAATATTTTCTATATTATCTAATATATTTTTATTTTTAATTTCCATAATATCATCAAATATACTATACCATTTAATTTGTACACAAAATCTTTTTTTCTCATATTTCGGATTATAACTTAGATTTCTAGTCATCGGTTGACAAAATAAATTTCCAAAATGTACCCCAGTTGAGTAAATATTTTGTTTTGACATCAAGATATTCATAACATCATCACTAGAAATAAATAGAAAATCATTAACTGTACCATAAATAATACCATCTACTTTAATAGCTGAATTTTTACCTTGTAAAACAAATCTATTGATAGCTCTTCTTAAAACATATGGGTTATTAATTTGTTCATTAATATAATCTATTTTATCTTGATGTTGTTCTTTATACTCATGTCCACTTATTCTGTTATTTCCCCTACCATTTTGCGTTCCATCGGCATAATGATAACGTAAATACTCTATAACCGCTTCTCTAGATACATTTGAATCAATTAAAAAATGAATAAAGCTAGAGATTCCTTCGGCATGGACTGAATTATTAATACCTTTTTTGATACTAATTCTCTTAATAATACCATTTACAATTATCTCAATATCAAACTTTTTCTTTTCATAATCATTTCTGCAGTAAACTACACTGTCATTATCAAGATTCCCATAAAGATTAAGAAGTAAATCCTGAAAATTAGGTAATAACGAAGAAAATTTCTTTCTATTTAAACTCCTAACAAATTCGTTTTCATTTTGATATCCATCAATTTCATAATTCATAATTACATTCCTCCCATAATTATGATAAACAGTAAATTAAATTTTTTCCTGAAAAGACCATATAAAATTCTAATTACTTACAATATCCATCTATATTTTCACTGTTATATAATTAATTTTTTATAATCTTATATTTATTAATCTTTTCTTCAACCAAGACAAAAAAAATAATAGTTTATCACAACTATTATCTAACTAATAAATAACCTACATAGGAAAAGTATAATATCAACATAAATATTCCTCTAGTTTTAGTAATCTTTTGGTCCTTTAAAACAAATCCATATACTAAGATACCTGCTATAACCATTACTATCATATCAATCAAAGAATTATAACTTATTGTTAATGGATTAACTATTGAAGAAAAGCCTAAAATCATAAGAATATTAAAGATATTAGAACCAATTACATTTCCAATAGCAATATCATCTTCACCCTTTTTAGCAGCTACGACACTAGTTACTAATTCTGGAAGTGATGTTCCAACAGCTACTACTGTAAGAGCAATAACACTATCACTTATACCAATTATTTTAGCAATAGCAGTAGCACTATTAACAACTAACTCCCCACCACCTACTATTGCAATTAGTCCTATGATAATAAATAGTATTTCCTTGAAAGTCACTTTTTCTCTAGAGTTTTCTTCCTTTTTCATATTACCTTTAGCATCACCTAGTAAAGAATACATATAAATTCCTAGAAAACAAACAAGTAATAAACCATTTACTCTATTAATCGTTCCAACTTTACCACTTTCTATATAAGTACCTACACTTATTATAAATAAAGCAACATAAGATAGGAATAAGTAAACAAAGTCTCTTGTAACTAGCTTTCTTTTACAATTTAAAGTAGCAAATAAACTAGTAGCACCAAGTACCAATAACATATTACAAATATTAGAACCTACTACATTACCAACTGATATAGCACTATTTCCTTTAAATGAAGCAATTAAACTAACAGCTAACTCTGGGGCACTAGTACCAAAAGCTACAATTGTTAAACCAATGATAAGACTAGGTATACCAAGAGCTTTAGCAACATTACTACATCCATCTACAAAAGCATCTGCTCCTTTAACTAATAAAACAAATCCTATAACTAATAATAAAATTTCTAAAAATATCATCTTCTACTCCTTTCATTTCTGATATAAAAAGAGACTTAGTCTGCTTTCTATATCTTGCAAACAAGTCTCATTGTCTATAATAAAGCCAGATAAAAATCATGATGTTGACTTTATTACATGCTAGATTCTAACATGCCAACTACTCCCTTATTAACAGTATAAGTGTAACCTTTTAATAGGTATTAGTCAAGTGCCTCTTTATGAAGTTTCACCATCATATTGTAAATTAAACCTACTCCCAAGATAACAATTATAAAACTATATAATCCACCAATAACAGGTATTAATTTTACTAATTTAGTAATTACTACACCAATTAATATTTGTAAATAAATATTATCTAATTTTAAGACTTTATTACCTATTAATCTACCAAAATAAACTGATGAAATAATACTTGATAGATAAATAATTATTCCGTATAAGAGTAAAGCTATAATAGCAAGTGGCATACAAACAATACTAATCATTAATATTATAGAAATAACTGGTACTGCTATCAAGAAAAGAAAACCATTTCCAAAAGTTTTAAATACTTTATCTTTCTTAACCTCATCAAGTACCTTATAGCTAGCTGGTAATAGTAAATATATTGCTAAAGCTACTAAAAAGCTAGTTACTATTCCTAATATAATACTACTAATTGATGGTATAACCTCATCCTTACTCTTTTCATCAACATGATATGTTTTTATCTCTTTAATACTGGCATTAGTATTAGAATAATCTATATTATCATTATATTTTAGGGTACCCTTTATCTTAGTATTATCAGATATAGTTAATTTACCACTATTTAGAGTAACATCACCACTTATTTCTTTAGAATCAATGATAACCTCACTAGCTGCTAAAAAGATATTTCCTTTAATATCTGCTGATATCGTTATAGTATTACCTGCTACATATAAATCCCTTGCTATATTAGCACTACTATCAATTACAATATTATTACCTGCAACAAATAAATCTCTAGTAACCATACCTTTAAAGTTAATACTATTACCTGCAAACATTCCATATTCTGAACTACCATTTATATTCAGATTATTACCAGCTGTAAAGTCAATTCCTTTAACCATATTATTAGTAGAAACATCATCACCGGCTGTAAACATACTATGATTTACTGTCTTAACAGTATTATTACTTATATTTAGATAGTTACTATCTTCAGCATAAACATTAGGTAAGATTAGAAAACTACTAATTATAAGTAAAATAAACAATTTTTTTATATTTTCCATATTCACCTCTCCTACTATAAGGATAGCATATTATTATTTAAAAATGAACATTTTTCTACTTCTTACCACTCCAAATTTCATACCAGTTTTTAATACTTTCTTTAGAGTCACCTGCTACTTCTTTTATAACTGACCAAGTAAGTCCGAAGTTCTTCTTTAAATTTTGAAAATCTTCTTTAGCACTATCACAAATAGAACTATCTTTACTACAAATAGCTGATGTAATATTTAAATAGCTACTAACCACTTTATCTTTAACAGTAGTATATGCTCTACCGGTTTTACTACTAATTTCTTCTTTATAATTAGGAAAGTATTTTTCCACCTTTGAGTCTAGATAAAGCATTGCTTCTAGTACTTTTAATTTAGCTTCATTACTTAATTCTTTAAAAGTATGTCCTTTAATAGTACCATCATAAAAGATAAAATCAACCAAAGTAACAAAGTTAGTTTTTAAACTACTAGTAGTACTATCATCCTTCAGCTTATTAACATAAGTTACTACTGCATCATCAATATTAGTATCAGTACTAGAACTATTTACTTGATTATTATTAGTAGTTATAGTACTACTATTATCAGTAGATTGATAATCATTACTAGATTCACTTTTCTCTACTGTTTTTTCTTCTTCCTTAGCTTTATAATCAACTATTAAGTCTTCATCACTTACTTTAATATTAGTTAATCCATCTTTTTCTTTCTTATCTTTATTTTTATAAGTAAACTTAATCTTATCTTTTTCCTTATAGTCACCTTTATAATTAGTAATTAAATAATCTTTGTTTTTACTACTACCTAGTAAATATTTCTTTCCTACTGCTTCTACAGTAACAGTTACCTCATTACTTTTATTTTCATCCTTCTTAGAAATAATAAATAGAGTTGTTACTAAAACTAACAAACATAGTAAAATGATAATAATTATATTTTTAATCTTTTCTTTATTCATATATCCTCACTTCTTGCCTGTATTATAACACAGGTGGCTAAAAAAGAATATTAAAAGTTTAAATATTACGCTATTACAAAATCATATAAAAAGAATCCTAAAGATTCCTTAATTTTACTAAAATATAAATACTTTCTATTAAACTAGTTACCTCTGCTATTATCAAGAAAGATCCAGCAAGAGTCGTTAAGGCTATTAATGAACTAAATGGATTAGTAATCAACACTACTCCTAGAATAATCATTAATATTTGAGTGATTAGTAATAAGAACCAATTACTTCCTGCAATAGCACTTAGATTAACCGATAACTGCATCTTTATTAAATTACTAACTATTATCCATATACCTAAAATCACTGGAAAAACATTAATTAAATCCATTCTATAAAGATAGATAAGACTACCAGTTAATGTTGTTACTATTCCTGTTACTAAATCAAGACTAAATAATCTTTCTTCATTAGGTAACATAAAGTAAGAGATAAAACTACTAATACCATTAACAATCATAATAGCAGCAAAGAATATAACTGCTACTTCTAGTGACTTCATAGGACTAACTAATAAGAATATTCCTAAAATAACTAACAAGCTAGATATCAAAATAGAATACTTTTCAAAATTCTTTAAATAATTTCTAATCATTATAAACCTCCATCATTTTATTATTCTACTTTTCATCTATTATTATACTACTTAAGATTTAATAATTAAATAAGGAAAAAAATTTAGTGTCAACTATTGTTAGGCATAGTAGCTATTAAAAAATTATATTTATTAGCATGCTTCATCTCATCAGTCATAATAGCCATTAACAAAGTATAAGCCTTACCACTAGGCATTTTAGAAAGAATCTTTCGGTACTTTTCCACTGCCTCTAACTCTCCAAATAAAGCTTTTTCTAATGAATCCTTATAATTCATATTTATATTTATATTATTATACTGATTATTACTATCATTTATACTATTACCTGTAAAAGAATAATATAAATCCTTTAGTATCTCATGATGTTTTTTCTCATCATCTCTAATACTTGCAATTATTTCCTTAGATTTATTATTAGGTGCCATATTTATTAATTGTTCATAAAATAACTCATCACTTTTCTCATCTCCTACTGACTTTCTAATTAGATTAATCGCCTCATTTAAAGTAATAAGTTCTAAAGACTCCACCTGATTATCATTTCTATAATTTAGATAAGGATTATAATTATAATAATTTGAATACATCTTAATTTCCCCTTTCTTTTTATAATATGTATTTCTAAAGAATTTATTAGTCAATATCACAACCACATTACAGCTAGTAAACATAGACTGTATTAGGTGATATAAATGTCTTATGATGATAAAATTAAAGAAATTATAGAAAATATTAAGATTAGAGATAAGCTTTTAAAATCAGGACTTTATCCTTCTGTAATAACAGGACCAACAGGACCCAAAGGTGAAGCTGGTACAGGATTAGATATTAAAGGAACCTATCCTTCTTTAGAAGAATTAAAAAAGTATCATCCAACAGGTAAAGAAGGAGATACTTACATAGTAATAAATGACTTATATATCTGGGATTCATCTAAAAATGATTGGGTTGATATTGGAAACATCAAAGGGGAAAAAGGAGACACTGGTCCTAAAGGTGACAAAGGAGAAAAAGGTGATATGGGTCCTAAGGGAAATGATGGATTAATGGGACCAACGGGACCTAAAGGAGATACAGGACCAACAGGACCTAGTTTTACCTCTCCTACTAGTTATGAATGTGTTTTATTTGTAAGTTTTGCTCAAGCCAGTTACTCTAAAATTATGACTTTTCAAGAAACACTAGTTCTTCCTGATGATAATGAAACTTTTGAGTTAACAAGTAACTCTACTATTTCCTTATTAAAATCTGGTATATATGAGATAACATTATGTGGCCAAATATCAGGAGTAGATCAAAGTCATGGTGCCATCTTTCATCTTACCAATAGTGAAGGTAGTGTTATTCAAGACTTATCTTTTGAATTAAAAGCTGGTCAAACAAATAGAATGGATTGTTCAGAAACAATTATTACTAAAATAGAAAAAACAACATCTCTATACGTTCGTTGTGGAATAACTGGTGATAATGCCTCTGCCAATATAGACTTTGATAATGTAAATCTAATTATTAAAAGGTATAATACTACGGTCTAAGAAATCACTATTTCGGTAAGGAATTAACACCTTAAAGCTGCCTGATGAATAAGGAGCTATTTGATATTCTTGAAAGAAAAGAATAATTCCTCTAGGAGTAAAAGCAAACACTTGATAATTATCTATAACTGGTTTAGTCCCTTCTAACAGCATATTTCTATCAACAATACGTTTATTGTTTAAAAGTTTACTTCTAGTTTCTTTTGATAAATAATTTAAAAGAAATGGATCTTTATCTATTAAATCAGCCATAGTAATAAGTTTATTATTAATAGTATCATAAGTAAAAGATATTATTCTATTATCAGGATGAGCACCAAAAACAAAACTAGATATATAAAATACATAACTATCATAACCATTATAGCTATAATACTCATAAGTAATAGTTAAATTACAAGGAAGTTCTATCTGATACTTTTCTTTGGCAAAGTCTAAAAAATTATCTACTTCATTTTTAATAAACATAGTTAATTTTTCTTTTAAGTTCACATATGGTACTTGGGGAAAAGCAATATTTATTTCATTTTTCAAAATAATCACCTATTAAAATATATGTTGTTTTTAATTTTATAGAATAATACTTTATAGATTTTGAAATACTAATAATGGTGATTGACATGAAAATTCATCTAGGTTATGTAGCAAGTCCCTTATCTTTAGATAATATTACTTACTCTCATACTATGACTTATAAGACTTACTCTAGTCTAACTTCTGAAGATAGTAATAGAAGGTTAAGAGAGATTATTAATAGAAATTTATATATCTTTGATAATGTTATTAACTATAATCATATAAATGAAGTATATTTCTATAGAATGTCCCCTAATATTATTCCACTAGCTACTCATGATAAAGTTAATTTTGATTATTTATTACCCTTTAGTGAAAAGTTTAATGATATAGGAAAAAAGATAAAGAGGTATAGAATGCGAGTTGATACCCATTTAGATCAGTATTGTGTTTTAAATAGTGTTAATGAACGAGTTGTAGAAATATCTATAAAACAAATTGAATACCATTATAATCTTTTTAAATTACTAGGGATAAATGGTAAAGCAATTATTCATGTTGGAAGTGGTAAGGATAACAAAGAAGAAAGTGTTAAAAGATTTATTACTAATTTTAGAAAGTTACCTAATTATTTAAAAGATATTATCATTTTAGAAAATGATGACAAACTATTTACTTTTGAAGATACTCTAGCTATTTGTAAGGAATTAAATATTCCTATGGTTTTAGATTATCATCATTATAAATGTAATAATAAAAAGAAATTAACAACTAGTGATTTAAAAGATATTTTATCCACTTGGAAGGATACTAAGTTAAATGCTAAGATACACTTTTCTTCTCCCAAAAGTAGAAAGGATAAGAGAAGTCATCATAATTATATTGATGAAAAAGAGTTTATTAAATTTCTTGATTTATTAAAAAAAGTTGATGAAGATGTTGATATTATGTTAGAGTGTAAAATGCGAGATATGGCTTTATTTAAGTTAGTAAGACAGTTAAAATGTCATAGTGAATATACATTTATTAATGAAACTACCTTTAAATTGTAAAAAATGCTTGACTGGAGTTTATTAATGTGCTAAGATAGACTTGTCTTTCAAGGGAAAGCATGCGCTCGTAGCTCAGTTGGATAGAGCGTTTGGCTACGAACCAAAAGGTCAGGGGTTCGAATCCCTTCGAGCGCACCAGTTCGGGAAGTAGTTCAACTTGGTAGAGCACTTGGTTTGGGACCAAGCTGTTGCAGGTTCAAATCCTGTCTTCCCGACCAGTTAGAATTTTAAAAGTCTTGAGTTTCAAGACTTTTTTTGTTTATATATTCACTATCTCACTATTAACAACATAATCTAAATATTCTCTAGCATCTATATGATCTTTTGGTCTTTCAAACTTTCTAAGTATAACTTCAGATAATTCCAAATCACTGATATTAAAAGTTTTTAAGTAAGAAATATAATTATTCATTTGAAATATTAATAACTCTTCTTTACTAGTAAATTCATATATACCTTTATTTTCATAATCAGCATGTTCAAATAAATATCAGTTACCATTATTTTTATATATTAAAAATGAATGTGTTGGATAAGCATTTTTATAATTTAGATTAACCATTTCAAAATATGTTTCCACATAATAATTATTCTTAGTAAACCAGTCTCTTTCTAGCTCTGTTTGATCAAAACAATTACCTGTCACAGTAGTTAAAATATCATCAGTACTTTCTAATATATACTCTAAATACCAATTACCTTCATTATTTAAATATACTTTACTACTCTTAGATAAATAGCCATAATTAATCTTATCCATAAACATTAATAACTCATTTGGTGTTTTAATTTTTTGGTATGCTTCTTTCACTTTATCTTATCAGCCTTTCTATCTCTTAAATATCTATCTAGATTAATATCTTGGTAGTGATTACCAAAAGAATCTAAATATCTATTGAAACTAGTATCATCTACCTCTACTACTCCATCTGTTAAAAGTTTATCTCTAAAACTTTCATCTAAATTCTCACTAGGCCAACTTGCTAAACCCACTAATTTTTTGTCACTAGACTTAGTAAATTGTGAAAAAGTCGGATCTATAAGTAATCTTTTCATATCATCATTATTATGATATTCAGCAAGTAATACTACATGATCAACTTGGTCTAATTCATTTAAATCAATACTATTTACCCAAACACCACTAAGATTAGTCTTAATTTCATATTCTATTTGATTAGCTAAATACTTACAAAAACCATCTAGTGAATCAGTATTTTCTAACAGCCTAGCTTTTTCTTCTTTCACTATTTTCACTATATCATTATATTTATCTTTATTACCTATATTTAATATAGAGTTATAAAATGATTCTAAATCCATACTAGTCACCTACTTTTCATAATTCCAAAGACCAAGTTTTCCCTTAACTTTTATAGGTTGGTCATACTTACATATATTTTCTAGTTTCCAAGCATAAGTCTCAACATGATTACTTTTTCCATAAACAAGAGGATTAATATCACGTAATTTTTTGTTAAACTCTTCATCTACTAAAATACAATCTACTAATGTTGCTTCTCCAATAATTTCTCCTTTATAATAATTAAGATTATAAGAGCTAAATCTTTCAGCCATATCTTTTTCCAAAGTCATCCCAGCATGAATTAAAATCTTACCACGATATTTAGTCTTCCAACTTCTAAATTCATACATCTTATAGCCATTGATAATTAAAGAAGCCCATGGCTCTTTTATTGTTAATACTTTAATAATTACCACCTCTATCTACATAATAGCACATATTAACTATATCCCAAAGAAAAAGATGAGACAACCTCATCTTAGTGAAAATTACAACAAGAGCCTTGATTAATATTACTTACTACATTCTCTTCACAACAAGAATATTCTGGACAATAAGTATGTTTATAAATGTGATGATTAATTATCCTTGTTCTAATAGGACAAACATGGGGAACTTGATGAATTATAGTTCTATTAACTTGTCTTTCTTGCATAGGTTCGATAATAGGACTCTGGGTAATTCCTTGCATATAACCACCCTGATTCATTCCCATACCATTAATATTAACATCAATATCCATATCTTGATCAATTATATTTCCATCCCCTACAATACTAGCAGATTGATTCATATCAAAATCTTGATTATTATATAACATTATATTTCCTCCTCTAATATAGAGTATGACATTACACCATTAAAGCATCTTTATTTTGCCTAAGAAATGTGGTATAATATGTACCAATTAAAAAGAGGGGTAACTATGTTAGAAAAAATTAAACAAATAGAAGATTTAGAAACTATCTTTAATATGTTAGAAAATATTGATGACTTTAATCTATCTGAAGATGAATATGCAAAAGTTATTAACTATTTAGCAAGAAAATATATAGAAGTAGAAAAATATCTAATTGATAATTATCCTTTATTATATTTATTAAATAAAAAGATGAAAGAAAAGAATGCTCCCCTACAACTATATTTTAAATCTAAGATAATCTATAAAATAATGAAAAATAATCTATATCCTTATTTTGAAAAACTAGATAGTAAATTTGACTTTACTAGTTTAGAATATAAAGGATCAGGTTCATCTAATTTTACTTTCTTTTTTGCAGATAAAGTATTAAAAATCGGTGATAAAAAAGCTACTTTTGACTTTCCTACTTTCTATCGTTTTAATGATTTAATTGTTCAAAAAAAGTTTCCATTAGAAAAGAATAATTTATATATTGAGATAAGTCCTAAAGGAGAAGCTATTAAACTAACTAAAGATGATATCACTGATATAAAGAAAGACTTAGAAAGAGCTAGTCTAGTAATTGGTGATAATAATTTTGAATCTAATTTTGCTTTATATGAGATGAATTATCAGGAATTTAAAGATATAGATGGTAATCATAAAATAATTGATATTCCTCAAAGTAAAAGTTATCAAAAGAAAAAGATCAAATTAATTGATCTTGACTATATTTATCATAAAGATGATAAAAGGATTAGTATACCTAAACTTTAGAAAGGTAATTGCATATTATCTTTCTTAAAGCCTTTCATCATCTTTTTCATTTGTTCAAATTGAATAAGTAATTGATTTACTTCTTGAACAGATCTTCCACTACCTTTAGCTATTCTTGTCTTTCTACTAGCTTTAATAATTCTAGGATCACGTCTTTCTTCTTTAGTCATAGAAAGAATAATTGCTTCTACATGAGCAAGTTGTTTTTCAGGTATTTGGATATTAGAAAGTCCCATCTTTTTAGCACCTGGTATTAACTTGATTAAATTCTCAAGTGGTCCTAACTTCTTTATTTGTTTCATAGAAGTTAAAAAGTCCTCTAAATCAAACTTACCTTGTTGTAATCTTTTAGCTGCCTTAGTAGCTGCTTTCTCATCAATTGCTTCTTCTGCTTGTTCAACTAAAGAGATAATATCTCCCATATCAAGGATTCTACCAGCCATTCTTTCTGGATCAAAACTAGATAGACCATCTAACTTCTCACTAGTACCAATAAACTTAATAGGAAGATTAGTTAAATGACGAACAGAAAGGGCTACTCCTCCTCTAGTATCACCATCTAACTTAGTTAAGATAACACCAGTTAAGTTTAACTTTTCATTAAAACCATTAATTACATGAATAGCATCTTGTCCCATCATAGAGTCAAGTACTAATAAAGTCTCTTGCGGTTTAATAGCCTCTTCTACTTCCTTTAATTCTTCCATTAACTGTTCATCAATTTGTAAACGGCCAGCAGTATCAATTAAGACATAATCAAAACCATTTTCTTTAGCATAATTATAAGCTCTTTGACATAAAGAAACAGGATTAGTTATACCTTCTTCATATACTTCAATATTTAACTGTTTACCTAACTGTTTTAACTGATCAATGGCTGCTGGTCTATAAATATCACCCGCTACTAGTAACGGTTTCTTCTTATATTTTTTTCTTAAATAATTAGCAAGCTTACCAATAGTAGTAGTCTTACCAGAACCTTGAAGACCAACCAACATCAAAGTAGCAGGATTACCTTCCATATTTAAAGGAGCTGCTTCTCCTCCTAATAATTCAGTTAATTCATCTTTTACTATTTTAACAAATAAGTCACCCGGTTTAATACTCCTTTTAACTTCTTCTCCTAAAGCCTTTTCCTTTACTCTAGTAGTAAACTCTTTCACAACCTTATAGTTAACATCAGCTTCCAATAAAGAAAGTCTGATTTCTCTCATCATCTCATCAATATTTTCTTCAGTTATCTTTCCATAACCTTTCGCTTTATGGAGAACTTCTTGTAAACGATCTCCTAGACTTTCAAACATATTTTCATCTCCACTTCCTTATCTATTATATCTAACTTTGGCTTACTTTGTCTATTCATTTTACCACTAAAAAAGACATAAATAGTGTAAAACTATGACTTTTTAACTTTAACATATTTATGACTTTCTATATTAACATTTATATACGTAAAAATTGATTTTAGATTTATTTTAAACGATGCTTAACAAAATCATAATTTAATCATTCAAAAAACTCCATATTACTATGGAGTGCGTTGCTGTGCTATAAAACTTAGTTTTTTATTATGTAATGGCACTGACTGTTACATTGTCCAAAAAAGTCAAACGCGGGTCTTACTTTTATCATTACAAGAAGCAATCACTATAAGCCTATTAAGAAAACTGTCTAGTTATAAGATTACACCTATTTAATCGGTTCCAAGAGCCGATTATTCTGCTCTTGGAACTTCTTCTGTCTCTTCTTTTATTTTATTATTTTTTCTTCATTCATACTACTTTTCCACAGGCTCTAATCTCTGCCCCGATGGAAGTCGACCATCATAGTCAGATCTACTATCTCCATATTTTATTCCAAAATATACGGATTATTTTGTTCTCCTGTTCCAGATGTCACCTTAATTGCCGAGTTTAAATAAACGGCAGGATTCACGGAATAAGGATGGGTGACTTCATAGCCAGGGAAATATCCAGAAGTAAAAACAACGAAGGCACTGTCAGTACTATCCTGGCGTGGTGTTATTGTCCATTGCATAGGATCAGCTAATTTATACATCCAATCATTATCCACACAATCACTTACTGTATCCCAATTATATAGTTCTTTTGCTAAACAACTGGCTCTATTAGTTGTTGTTCCTCCACTTGTGGCATAGCCATAATCACTTGGATACATTAATCCCACTTTTCCAGTCCAGTTTGTGCTTCTTCCACTATATACATTTGTTCCCCTTTCATATTTATACCAGTGTGATGCTAGTCCATTTGATGAACTATCATAATCTGCAGTTCCTCCTAAATACCACTTTGCATCTCCTATCATTGCTTTTGCTTCATCCTTTAATCCTGTTGTTGTAAAATCACATGTTGCTGTTACATTCATGTCTCCTTTATGACAGTTTCCTGCTCCTCTATTCCAATATAAGCTTCCTCCTGCTGTTTCACTTTCATGTCCTGGGTTTAATAAATAATTTAGTCTTGCATCTGTCCATTCATTTTTTCCATTATTATTTTCTGCTCCTGTTGTAGTATCTTTATTATCCCAAGAATAGTTTCCTATTGATTCATTTCTTATAATCTTTAGTCTTTTATCTACTTTTCCTGTTCCATCATCGGTATCAAAGACTCCTATTATTCGCCATAACTCATCATTAAATTTTACATAATTATTGGGATTTGCTCCTATATAGCGATAATCTGTTAGAGCTGTTGTTTGCTCTGTAGCATCATGCGTGAATGTCCACATCTCTTTCTTTTGTTCTTCTGTTGCACTGTTATAATCTAATTCTTCAGTATTTGCTTTATTCATTATTAGTTTAGTGGCTAAAGGACCAGTTGATATCTTATCTCCTGTTTTACCATAAGCATTTATCTTTACACTAAATGATAAGTCTCCTCCATCACCTTGTGGATTATATGACTCATCTACATACATTCTAAGACGATATTTTGTAGAGAAACTTGTAGATGTTGATCCTTTGGCTAGACTCATCATATTAGCTGGTCTTCCAGTATAATCATTAGATTCTGTATCTGCACTATATACTGCTGGTGCCATCACTTCTGTTTCAGAACCAGCATCATCTAGACTAGTTAAATATAACTTTATATATTTACCCCCAATCTTTTTAGTACCTGTTGTTACATCTTCTGCTGCTATTTCCCAGTTGATGTTTTCTGTTCCTTGAATTGTACCTTCTAAGGTAAAATCAAAGTATTCTCCATCAGTTAATCTTTTCTTTCCTGTTGCATCAGTAGTTGGCAAGGCTTTATTCATACTGATTGTATTACTAGACTCTGTATAC
>CAKPPI010000021.1 GCA_934177545.1 uncultured Bacilli bacterium | reverse complement strand
CTACTTGTCCAAAGAAGGGAGGAATATGACAAAGAAATTTATAAAACCATTATATGATACTACTATAAAGTATTTAGTAAAAAGTACTGATACAAGGTATATCATATATAAGCTTATTTATTTGACAACTGGTATAGATCTTAGTGATTATACATTAATAGATCAAGAATTAAATACAGGTAATAATATTAAAGATTATCGTCTTGATTTATTATTTAAGAAAGATAACACCATTGTTAATCTAGAAGTTAATTATGAAGTAACAAGATGGACAAGAAGAAAACAATATAATTATCTATTTAGATTGGCAGGAAGTGGATATGATGTTGGAGATAGTTACAAATCTAAAAAGGTTGTTCAAATAAGTCTAAATAATGCTTACTTTGAAAAGAAAGATGCCAAGTTAGTGACCTACTGTTTTAGAGATAGTGTTTATCATACTAAAATAGATGGTGTAGAAAGTTATGAGATATATTTAAGTAACTTTAAAGGCGTTAAGTATAACGGTAAGAATGAGCTTGCTACACTATGTTCTATTTTAACAAGTGAAAGCATGGAAGAATTAAAAGAAATAGTAGGAAACTATAAGGAAGGACTGATATTAATGAGTGAACTAGAAAAGCTAAAATTAAATGATGAATTTAATGCTTACTATGACTATGAAGCAGTTATTAGAAAAGAAAAAAACTCTGAATATGCCAGTGGCAGAGATGATGGACTAGCCGAGGGCAAAACATTGGGACTAGCCGAGGGCAAAACTTTGGGACTAGCCGAGGGCAAAACTTTGGGACTAGCCGAGGGCAAAACTTTGGGACTAGCAGAAGGTGAAAAAACTGGAGCTAATAAAGAAAAATTAGCTATAGCAAAAATAATGCTTCAAGGAAAAGAATCATTAGATAAAATAATGAAGTATACTGGTCTAAGTAAAAAAGAACTTACTATGTTACTATAAGTACTGATTGTGGAGACTACTATAGTCTCCATTTTCTATATATATCATGTATAACATGCATAAATTGTTTGATTTGATTATTAAACTAATAATATTTGAAATTTTAGTCACTTTTTATTTATAAAAAATAGGAAGCTAGTAAAAACTAACTTCCAAAAAGAATAAAAAGGGGTTGGCTAGTGTGATACTAGCTACCAATTCGCCTAATTCCGAATTGGTGATTTTTATAATACCCATAAAAGGGTAGTTTGTCAATTGTTTTTTGTAAAATTTATTAAAAAAATTATCAGAGTGAGTGGTAGACATTTTTTAGTATATAAATTATACTTTAGTAAAGGAGAAAATAAGATGTTAAAAGTAGAAAATATTACTAAATATTATAACAAAACTAAAGCGGTTGATAACTTATCATTTACTGTAGAAAAAGGAGAAATATTCGGACTTTTAGGTGAAAATGGAGCAGGTAAAACAACAACATTCAGAATAATCTTAGGACTTATTAACGCTTCAAGTGGTAAGGTTACTTTAGATGGTAAAAAAATAGACTATAGTCTAACTGATAAAATAGGGTATGTTACAGAAGAGAGAAGTTTACTTACTAAAATGACTGTTAAAGACCAAATACTACTTTATGGTGTTTTAAAAGGAATGAGTGAAGATAACATTCTAAAAGAGATGCGTAAGTGGTTAAAGAAGTTTCAAATACTAGACTATGAAAATAGAAAAATAAAAGAATTATCAAAAGGTAATCAACAAAAGATTCAATTTATTGCAGCAGTTATTAATAAACCTAAACTATTAATATTAGATGAACCGTTCTCTGGTCTTGATCCTATTAATGTTGAAATGTTAAAAAAGGCAATTATAGAATTACAAGAAACTGGTTGCTCTATTATTTTCTCATCACATCAGATGGAACAGATAGAAGACTTTTGTGAAAAGCTTGTTATCCTATCACATGGCAAAGTAGTAGTAGCAGGGTACTTAAAAGATATAAAAAATGAGTATAGAAAGAAAAATATTTTACTTAGAGGAGATAATCTTCCACTTGATAAAATAAGAAAACTAAAAGGGGTTATTTCTCTTTGTGAACATAGAGGAGAATACTTAGTAAAGATAGAAAGTCTAGATATAGCAGATTCTATCTTTAAAATAGTAAAAGACTATAATATTACTAAATATGATGTAACAGAACCAACCCTAAATGAAATATTTATTGAGAAAGTAGGTGTTAATAATGACTAGAAAGTTTTTCTACCTTATGAAGCTAAGTTTTAATAAAAAATTAAAATCTAAATGGTTTATTGCTGTTAATATAATACTTGCTCTATCTTTATTTGCCATACTTAATCTAAACTCAATTATAACTTTCTTTGGAGGTGAATTTGATAAACCATTAAAAGTACTTGTTTATGATAAGACTAATATCTCTTATCCTTATTTAAAAAATAATATAGATAGTTTAACTAGTGAGTTAGAAGATAAAAAACTAGTAGTAAAAAGTGTTAGTAATGAAAATAAAAAGATAAAAGATGATGAGATACTAATAAGTCTTAATCTAGATGATAACTTGTTAAAAGCTAAAGTTACTAGTGATAAAAAGATAGATAGTAGTGTATATCAAGTAATTTATCAAGGCTTAAATGCTACTAAACAACAAGTACTTATGGAAAGGCTAAATCTAGACGATAATATCTTAGCATTACTATCTACTAATATAGATATTAAACGAGTAGTCTTAAGTGATAAAAAGAGTCAAGATGAAAATATGTCACTAGTGATGAGTACAGTTTTTCCTAGTTTAATATTACCATTCTTTATGTTAATTATTTTTCTAGTTCAAATGGTAGGAGGAGAAATTTGTGAAGAGAAGACTACTAAGAGTATGGAAATAATTATTTCTAATGTAAGTCCTAAAGTTCATCTTCTAGCAAAGATAGTAGCTAATAACTTATTTGTCTTACTACAAGCTTTATTACTATTTATCTATGGTTTAATTGCTTTCTTTATTAGTAGTAGGAATGGAAGTTTAAATATTCCTAGCGAAATAACTAGTATTTGGGATAGTCTATCTACTAGTGGTTTAATTAATGATATAGTGTCATTACTACCATTCTTATTAGTACTTATCATATTATCATTCTTAGCATATTCTCTACTTGCTGGAATACTTGCTTCTATGACTACTAATATCGAAGACTTTCAACAGTTACAAACGCCTATTGTTTTTATCCTACTAGCAGGTTATTATTTAGCAATTATGGCTGGTATGTTTCAAGGTAGTGTTTTCTTAAAAATAGCAGGTTATATTCCATTAATCTCTTGCCTTTTAGCCCCAACTTTATATATAATGGGAGAGATAAGTATATTAGATATATCAATAGCTATTATCTTATTAATTGGTCTTTTATATCTACTTATTAAGTATGGTATGAAAGTATATAAAGTAGGTATTTTAAATTATTCCAATGAAAAAGTATGGTCTAAATTTATAAAAGCATTTAGAAAGGAAGAGTAAAAAGAATATGGCAAAGATTGTGATTATTGGTTTAGGACATGTTGGACTATCTTATTTAGAAAAGTTAGTGTTTGATAAGTCTATTAGTGGAGAAGTGGTATTAATTGATAAAGATGTAGAAAAATTAAAAGGAGAAATACTTGATTTAGAACAAGGAATGACTTTAATAGATTCATCATTAACAATTAAGATAGGAAATTATCAGGCTTTAAATGATGCTGATATATGTGTCTTAGCACTTGGACTTCCACAAAGTAAGAAAAGTAGATTAGAAGATTTAGCTGGTGCTAGTAAAATGGTTAAAGAAGTGACAGATTCTATTTCAGAAACATCATTTGCTGGTGTTATCTTAGTAGCTACTAATCCAGTTGATGTTATAAGTCAGTTAACAGCTACTTATTTGTCTTATCCTTATCAAAAAGTAATTGGTACTGGTACTATGTTAGATACTATTAGATTAAAGAGTCTAATTAGTAAAAAGATAAGTATTTCTAGTAATGATATTAATCTATATGTCCTAGGAGAACATGGTAATAGTCAGTTTGTTTATTATAACAATGCTAATATTGCCATGTCATCTCTAAAGAATTACTTAACTAAAGAAGAGAAAGATGAGTTTTCCTCTATTACTAAGAAAATGGGTGGAATGATAGTATCTTCTAAAGGTTATACATCACATGGTGTTAGTTGTTGTCTTTTAGAACTTACTAAAGTAATTTTAAATGATGAAAAGAAAATATATCCTGTTTCTAATTATCAGAGTGATTATGATTTATACTTTTCAATGCCAGCAGTTATTGGAAAAGAGGGTATTATAAAACAAATACCTGTTAAATTAAATGAAGAAGAAGAAAAACAATTAGTAATGGTTACTAAAGTCTTAAGACAAGCAGTAGATGAAATACTGCCACCAGAGTTGTATTAGGAGGAAGAGTTTATGGTTAATTTTATATATTTAGTAGTTTTATGTTTATTAGTAGCAATAGTTTGTGTTAGTTGTTATAAATTTTTTAGAGCAAAAAGATGGAGGGAAGCAATTAGTAGTTTAATCTATATACTATTAGTAGTAATTACTTCAATCATATTTTTTAGTGGAAGATTAACTGCTTTAGAGTTTGACTACTTAATTAATTCTTTAAAAACTGGTAATATATTTGGAATAATAGTTTTAATTTTACAGATATTATTAGTCATTGTTACGGTTATTAGTTATTATGAAGTTATTAAACTAACTAAGAGTAAAAAGAAATAAATGTATTGTTCTTCTACTAGTTTGTCTAAGAAGAACTTTTCTTTTGCTAATATAAATAATATAAAATTTTCGTCATGCATAGTTGTTCTTTTCTTATATAGTGTTCTTATCATGAAAAAGTTGGACTATCTTACCATTAGCCACTTTAAAAAGTAAAACAGGTAAATATTGTAAATCAAAAATTACCTTTTCAAAGTAGAAATTTAAACTTTACACCACTTTACATTAAAAATGACAAAATGTAAAAAAATGTCTTGCAAAGTAAGTGTAAATCTATTTACAAAAAAATATAAACTAGGTATTATAATAATAAGCAGTGGAATAAAGTGGAGCAAAGTAGGGGGATTGTTATTTTATGGGAAACTAGCTTGGAACGAAGTGATTCCAAAGACTTAAAACCATAACTAACAAGCTTTCTCTTCTACCTTTATAAAAATTAAAAAGACGATTTAATTTTTATATTAGGGGTCGCCACTTGCTACTTAGACAAGTAAAAAGTTATTTATCATTGCTACTTAATATATCTACTAAAGAGTGTATAGTAGAAAAAATTTAAAATCAGGAAAAGTAGGATGATAAAGAACTAATACTACTATATCCACAAATAAAACTAGCGGAAGGACTGTTTAATAATGAAAGAAATACATAAAAGTGTTTTACTACAAGAAGCAATAGATTCTCTTTCTTTAAAAGAAGATGATGTAGCCGTTGATATGACTTTAGGGTTTGCTGGACATAGTAGTGAAATATTAAAGAGAATAAAAAAGGGATACTTATTCGCCTTCGATCAGGATAGAGAAGTTTTTACCTATAGTAGAAATCGTCTTAATGCTATAGGTAATAACTTTGAATTAATTCATGCTAATTTTAGTGAAGCAAAAGAAGAACTTTTAAAAAGGAATATTACTAAAGTAGACGCTATACTATATGACCTTGGAGTGTCAAGTTATCAGCTAGATAATAAAGAGCGTGGCTTTAGTTATAATAATGATGCTGTTCTTGATATGCGAATGAATAAAGATAATCAACTAACTGCTAAAATAGTAGTTAATACTTATAGTGAACAAGATCTTACAAGAATCTTTAAACTATATGGAGAAAGTAAATTTGCTAGAAATATTGCAAGAAATATTGTTAAGAAAAGAAGCGAGAAAGAAATAAATACAACCTTAGAACTTGTTTCTATAATAAAAGAAGCTGTACCAATCAAAGAAAGATTAAAAAAGCATCCCGCTAAACAAATATTTCAAGCGATAAGAATAGAAGTTAATAAAGAATTAGATGTTTTAATATCATCACTAAATGATTCATTAGACTTACTTAATGTAGGAGGAAGATTAGCAGTCATAACCTTCCATTCCTTAGAAGATAAAATAGTAAAAGATACCTTTAGAAAAGTAAGTGAGACAGACTCACTTAGTAAAGGTCTTCCTAATATACCAGAAGATAAATTACCAGACTTTAAAATAATAACTAAAAAAGGAATAGTACCAACTGATAAGGAAGAAGAAGAAAATCATAGAGCTCGTAGTGCTAGACTAAGAGTAATAGAAAGAATAAAATAGAAAGGACTTGGTTATATGGCTAGAAAAAAAGTAAAAAAAAGAATCAAGATGAGTAAATTTGAACGCTTACTCTATATTTTTGCTATTACTTTATTAGTAAGTTTGCCAATAACCATCGTTTTTTCAAAAGCTACTTTATCACAGATTAACTTTGAAGTAGAAAAACAAAAGAAATTAATAGAAGCTCAGAATAAAACTAATGAAAGCTTATCTATGAAAATAAATGAATTAGCATCACTTGATAAAATCCAAGAGGTTGCTAAAAGTGAGGGGTTAAGTTATAATAATAATAATATAAAGAATGTAGAAGATGAAAAATAGGGGTGAAACTATGCGAAAAAAGAAACCTAGAAATACTGTTAAACTAAGTAAGTTATTTATAGTAGGTTCTCTTTTTTTGTTTGTTTTAATGATTGCAAGAGTAGTACAGCTTGGCTTATCTAAAGACGTGGATGGAGTAAACTTACAGTCACTTGCTAGTAGAAGAACTACTAAGACTGATACTATTAAAGCTCAAAGAGGTACTATTTATACTAGTGATAATGAAGTACTTGCCCAAAATGTTTCTTCTTATAAATTAATCGCTTATCTAGATTCTAAAAGAACTACTAATAAAAATAAACCCCAACATGTCGTAGATAAAGACTTAACAGCTGAAAAGTTAGCCCCTATTCTTGGAATTAGTAAAGAAGAAATATTAACTTATCTAAATAAAGAAAATGTTTATCAAACAGAGTTTGGTAGTAAAGGAAAAGGACTAACAGAATTAACTAAAGAGAAAATAGAAGCTTTAAATCTTCCTGGATTAGACTTTGAAGAAAGTTTTAAAAGATATTATCCTAAAGGAGATTTCTTATCTTATATAGTAGGTTATGCTAAAGATGATAGTGATAATAGTACTATTAAAGGAGAAATGGGACTAGAGAAGTATTATGATAAAACTTTATCAGGAACTGATGGTTATACTACTTATCAGAAAGACTTAAGAGGTTATAAGATAGCTGGTACTAAAGAAGTAAGTAAAAAAGCAGAAGATGGGAAAAATATCTATCTAACTATTAATAATAATATTCAGTTCTTTGTCGAACAAGCCTTAGATGAAGCAGAGAAAACATCATCATTTGAATGGTTTACTATCATGGTGGCTGATGCTAATACAGGAGCAATTTTAGCGACTGCCACTTCTCCTTCATTTGATCCTAATAAAAGAAATATGACTAACTATTTAGACCTTAATATTGCTCTTCCTTATGAACCAGGTAGTACTATGAAGATATTTACCTATATGGCTGCCATGGAAAATGGTGTCTATAATGGAAATGAAACTTATCACTCAGGTGTATACGTAACTAAAGATGGAACCGAAATAGGTGACTGGAGTAGAGCAGGGTGGGGTGATATAACTTTTGATAAAGGTTTTGCTCTATCTAGTAACGTTGGAGTTATTAACTTAATTGAAAGACATATGAATGCTAGTATGTTAAGAAGCTACTTTAAGAAATTAGGTTTTTCTAAGAAGACTGGTATCACTTTACCTAATGAAGCAACTGGTAAACTAGACTTTAAATATGAAACAGAAATATTTAATGCTGGTTTTGGTCAAGGTATAACAACAACACCGATTCAAAATATTCAAGCCTTAACCTCACTTACTAATAAAGGGGTAATGTTAAAACCATATATCGTTTCTAAGATAGTAGATCCTAATACCAATGAAACAGTTTATGAAGGAAAAAGAACAGAAGTAAATAAAGTGGCCAGTGAAGAGACTGTTAATAAGATGAAAGACTTAATGTGGGAAACCGTTAATGGTCATGGTAATACAGGAGCAGGATATAAACTAGAAGGTTATGACTTAATTGGAAAAACAGGTACTGCTCAAATAGCTGATGAAAATGGTAGTGGCTATTTATCTGGTAGTAGTGATATAATCTCATCTTTCGCTGGTGTTTATCCCAAAGAAGACCCTAAAGTAATTATTTATGCATCTGTTAAAAGACCAGCTGAAGGTAAACAAAAAATTATTTGGGATGCTATTAAAGAAATAGTAGTTAATATAAGTAAATACTATGGAACAAGTCCAACTGATGAGAGTGTCTCTAAACTAACAACGTATAAATTACCATCATATAAAAATAAAAATATTAATACAGTACGGGAAGATTTAACTAAGAAAGGTATGCAGATAGTAACCATTGGTAATGGGGATAAAGTTGTTTCTCAGTATCCTAGTGCTAATGAGAAACTTACTACTAACTCTAAAGTCTTCTTAATTACTAATGATACTAATCTAACCGTACCCGATGTAACCGGTTTATCTAGAAAACAAGCAGAAGAAGTATTAAAACTACTTGATATAACACCAAGCCTAGAAGGCAGTGGTTATGTTGTAGAACAAAGTGTTCCAGCTGGGACAAAAATAGAAAAAGGGATGAGTTTAACCCTTAAACTAGCAAAAAAATTCTAGAAACTCTTTTAAAGATATGAACTTTATAGTATAATGATGAAAGATAGGGGTGATTAAATGCAACTTATAACTAGTTTAGATATTGGTAATGAAGAAATAAAAGTTATTGTTGCTAGTGCTTTTGATAATAAATGTAATGTTTTAGCTTCTACCTCTATTAGAAGTTCGGGAATAAAGAAAAATACTATTTATAACGAGAAAAAACTACGAGACTCTATTAAGTTAGCTATTGCAAAAACAGAAGAAAAGATAGGAATGAAAATTAGAGAAATAATTTTACTAATTCCTTCTAATACAGCTAAGATGACAATTGAGACGGGATTAGTTGATATTAAAGATAATATCGTAAGAGGAAGTGATATCAAAAGAGCTTTGGCTGATGCTAAAAAAGATACTTTTGATGATACTAGGGAATTAGTTAGTGTTCTTCCTATTTCTTTTACGGTAGATGATAATATTAGTGTTAGTAATCCTATTGGAGAAGAAGGCAATAAACTATTTGTAAAAGCAGTAGTTTCTACTAGTTTGAAAAGTGAGATATATCCTTTGATTAGTATTGTATCATCACTTGGTATATCAATTGTCGATATAGTACATAAGAGTCAAGCTGATTATTATACAGTTTCTAATAACTCACTAGATAGAAAACTAGGTTGTGTTATTAATCTTGGTGGTGATGTTACTACTGTTTCTATCTTTAATAAAGGAATAATGATAAAAAACTCATATATACCTTTAGGAAGTAGTAGTGTTGATAAAGATATTTCTTTTGTTTATAAAGTAGATATTAAAACAGCTAGACATTTAAAAGAAACATTTGCTCTAGCTGTACCAAGATATGCTGATAAATATGATAGTATTGATGTTGTAACCTTGGAAAATAAGAGTATAACAGTTACTCAAAGTGAGATAAGTAAAGTTATAGAATCAAGGTTAAATGAGATTTTAAAACTTGCAAAAAATGAAATAAATCGCTTAACAAAACGGGAAATAAGTTATATAATTGTAGTAGGTGGTATTAGCGAGTTGGCTGGATTTAATTATATAGTAGAAGATGTTCTTTCCCGTAATGCAAGTTGTCTTGATATGCAACAGATGGGAGCAAGACATAATAAATATACAAGTGCCTTTGGAGCTATTAAATATTTTTATAAAAAATGTTTATTAACAGAAGAAGATATTTCTATGTTTCCACAGGATGTAGTAGAAACATTTTTATCACCAAAGAAGAGAAACACAGGAAGCGAGAACATTGTTAGTAAGTTTTTGCACCATTTTTATGATTAACAGTTAAGGAGGAACGAACATGGGAAATGGACTAGAAATGGATCAATTAGCGAAAATTAAAGTAATTGGTTTAGGTGGCGGTGGAGGAAACGCCGTTAATAGAATGGTTGAGTCTGGAGTAAAGGGCGTTGAATTTATCGTTGCTAATACAGACTTACAAGTATTAAATAATTCAAAAGCAGATGTTAAGATACAGTTAGGAGCTAATCTTACTGATGGATTAGGAGCAGGAAGTAAACCAGATATTGGTCGTGAGGCTGCTCTTGAAAGCAAAAAAGAAATAGAAGATGCTTTAACTGGTGCTGATATGATTTTCATCACTTGTGGAATGGGTGGTGGAACTGGTACTGGTAGTGCTCCAGTTGTAGCAGAGATTGCTCAAGGATTAGGTGCTTTAACTGTAGCTATTGTTACTAAACCATTTACTTTTGAAGGAAAGAAGAGAATGGATAATGCTTTAAGAGGCTTATCTGAACTTGAAAAGCACGTTGATACTTTAATCGTTATACCAAACGATAGATTAAGAGAAATTATCGATAAGACTACACCAATGCTTGAAGCATTTAAAGAAGTAGATAATGTCTTAAGAAGAGGTGTTCAATCAATCTCAGACTTAATTGCTGTAGTTGGACTTGTTAACCTTGACTTTGCTGATGTTCAATCAGTTATGAAAGATTCTGGTCATGCTATTATTGGTATCGGTATTGGTATGGGTGAAGATAGAGCCATAGAAGCTGCTCAACAAGCTGTATCTAGTCCGTTACTAGAAACTAGTATATCAGGAGCAACAGATGCAATTATTAATATAACTGGTGGCGTTAACCTAACTCTATTTGAAGCTGAACAAGCAGCAGAAGTAGTAAGAGCAGCATCAGGAACGGATATTAATACTATCTTTGGTTCTGTTATTAATGAAAACTTATCAGATGAAGTAATTGTTACTGTAATTGCTACTGGATTTGATAAGAAAGCTAGAGAAGAAACTCAAAAACCAGTATTTTCTAATGTTCAACCTACAAGACGTAGTAGAGGAGAAGAAATGGGATATGGCTCACCACTTCCTAGAATTGATACATCAACAGATGACGATGACGATGATGGAGAAGTTTTAGGTAGAGACTATGATTTACCTCCATTCTTAAGAGATAAAAACTTTTAGAAAAGACATATCAAAAAAGATATGTTTTTTTAAAAAACTATTGACGAACATATTTTCTATATATATAATAGATAAACGAAGGGAGAAAAAATATGGTAGCACTTGTTCTAGTAGAAGTTATGAGTAAGTCTGTTGATAAAACATTTTCCTATAATATACCTAAAGAGTTAATAGATGATGTAGCAGTTGGTAAACGAGTAGTTGTTCCTTTTGGAAGGAAAGAAGTAGAAGGTTTTGTCTTAGAAATAGTTAATGATATTACTAGTGATTATCAATTAAAAGATATAATTAGTGTAAATAATGATATAGTTTTAACTGAAGAACTGTTAAGTCTTGGTAGGACAGTGAGTTATAGTACTTTAGCTCCTTTAATAAGTTGCTATCAAGCAATGCTTCCTAAGGCTTTAAAAATTAAGCAGAAGAAGGAGATAACTAAGAAGTATGAGACTTATTATAAAGTTATTGATAATAGCTGTAAGTTAAGTGATAAACAGACAGAAATAGTTAATATAATTAAAGATAAAATAGTTAGTGAAAAAGAATTAGTAAATGTAAAAAAGATAAGTAAAGCAAGACTTAATCTTTTAGTAGAGAAGAAAGTTCTAGCTAAAGAGTTAAGAGAAAGTTACCGATTAGAACATAATGATATAAGGGAAGAAAAGAATAAGTTAACACCATTACAAGAAAAAGCAGTTAAAGAAATTATTGATAGTAGTGATACTGCTTATTTACTACATGGAGTAACTGGTAGTGGTAAGACAGAAGTTTATATGACCTTAATTGAAGAGGGTATAAAAAGAGGAAAACAAAGTATTGTTTTAGTACCTGAGATATCCTTAACGCCTCAGACTTTAGCTCGTTTTGAAAAAAGATTTGGTAAAAAAGTAGCTGTTTTTCATAGTGCCTTATCAGAAGGAGAAAAGTATGATGAGTATAGAAGAGTAGCAAGGGGAGAAGTAAATGTAATAGTAGGGACTAGAAGTGCTATTTTTGCCCCCTTAAAAGATATTTCTTATATAATTATGGATGAAGAACATAGTGACTCTTATAAACAGGAGAATAGTCCTCGATATGATACTAAGATGGTTGCGTTAGAAAGATGTAAATATCATAAAGCTAAGTTAATACTTGGTAGTGCTACTCCTACACTAGAAAGCTATGCTAGGGCTTTAAAAGGTGTCTATCACTTAGTAAACCTTAAGGAAAGAGTAGGAGGTAGAAGTCTACCTAAAGTAGAATTTGTTGATATGAATAAAGCTCTAGCTACAGCAAAGGGACATTTTTCTCTAGAATTAATTAAAAGAATAGAAGAAACTTTAAGAAGAGGGGAACAAGTGATTCTTTTACTAAATAGAAGAGGTTATTCTTCCGTTTTGTCTTGTAAGAATTGTGGCTATGTTATGAAGTGTCCTAACTGTGATATATCCTTAACTTATCATAAGACTAATAATATGTTAAGATGTCACTATTGTGGTTATGCTACTAATTATCCAAAAGTCTGTCCTGAATGTAAGGAAGAAGCACTAAGAGACTTGGGAGTTGGAACGGAGAAAATAGAAGAAGAAGTTAAATCACTATTTACTAATAGTAAGGTTTTACGAATGGATGTTGATACTACTAGTAAAAAGAATGCTCATCAAAAGATAATAGAAAGCTTTGGTAAGGGAGAAGCTAGTATCTTAATTGGTACCCAGATGGTTGCTAAAGGACTCGATTTTCCTAACGTCACCTTAGTAGGTGTACTTAATACTGATACATCACTCATGATACCAGACTTTAGGAGTAGTGAAGCTACTTTTGATTTACTAAGCCAAGTAGCAGGTAGAAGTGGTAGAGCTAAAGAAGGATTGGTGGTTTTTCAAACTTATAATAAGGACCACTATGCTATAAGTTGTGCTAGTAACCATGACTATTTAACTTTCTATAAAGAAGAAATGGCAATTAGGAAAATGATGAAATATCCCCCATATTATTACTTAGTATTAGTTAAGATTAGTGGTAAAGATGAAAATAGTTGTCTAAAAGAAGCGGTAAGATGTGAAAAAGTCTTAAAGAAATATTTAGATAAGACCATTCTCTTAGGGCCTACTAAAGCGATGATTTTTAAAAAGATGAATATTTATACTTACCAAATAATTTTGAAATATCAGTATCAAGATAATTTATATGAAATACTTGATAAGCTTCTGAATTACTATGCAACTAAGAAGATAGTAGAAGTATCAGTTACCTTTAATCCAGTTCACTTATAGTATTTTTAGACAAATTTAAACATATTATTTAGTGGTGATAAAATGTTATTTCAACTATTTAATAGTTTAAGAGGTTTCTTTACTTTTACAGCAAGTTATTCTAATCAAGTCTTTAAAGAACCTTTATCAAAAGAAGAGGAAGAAGAAAAAATTAAGAAGATGCAAGAAGGAGACATAACGGCTAGAAATGACTTGATTGAACATAATCTAAGATTAGTCGCTCATATTGTTAAGAAGTTTGATTATAAAAATGTTGATCAAGATGACTTAATTAGTATTGGTACAATTGGTCTTATAAAAGGAGTCGATAGTTTCCTTGCTAGTAAAGGAAATAGACTAACTACATATTGTGCAAAATGTATTCAAAACGAAATTCTAATGTACTTTAGAGCCAATAATAAAAATAATAAAAATATTTCTCTTAATGAACCAGTTGGTTTTGATAAAGAAGGTAATGAAATATCCATACTAGATATTTTAAAAGCTCCAAAGCCTGACTTTGTAGAAGAAATAAGTAAAAAAGATAATGTCTTACTATTAAACGATTATTTAGAAGTATTAACCGATAGAGAAAAAGATATTATTGAAAAAAGATATGGCTTATATGGAACAGTACCCTTAACTCAAAAGAAAATAGCTAGTAATATGAAAATATCAAGAAGCTATGTATCAAGAATTGAAAAAAGAGCATTAACTAAAATACTTAGGGAGTTTATTAAAAACAATCATTATGAAGAATTAGATAAATAATTTTCTTTTCCTTTTTTGTGTGTTATACTAATATTAAATTTCAGGAGGACATATATGAGTATTAAAGAATATTTATTAAACTTAAAGGAAAAATTGGGGTTTTTTAAAAAAGAAGAAGGAAAAAGTGCTGAAAAGATATTATCTGATAGTTTAACGGAAGAAGAAAAACAAAGAGCAGATGAAGTATCAAATAAAAGCTGTGCATTAGAGGAATTACCTCGAAAAAAGATTGATGACTTTTTAAGCTGGTATGCTACTGTCTTGCCTAGTTGGAATGAAAAAATTAAAGTAGAAGAAGAAGTTAAGTCTATGATGAATTTTATTGAAAAGGTGGCTGTTTGGTATGAACTTAGATATCCAAATTTTACTATATTTGGTAATACTGAAGGACTCGTAAATGATTTGGCATCTAATTTAACCATGTTTGAAGAAAATCCTTACATTAAGGACTTATTAGGAGAAGATTCTGTTGTAAATGATTTAGATTGGAGTGAATTTTATAATACTAAATCATTTATTAATAATTTATGTTTTAAAGGAAGAGAATATTTTGCAAGACCTAACTATGGAAAATATATTTTAATTAATGGCTACCATCTTGAACTTAGCAAAACTGGTAGAGTACTTTCCTTTGATGGTTTAGATCACTATAAACTAAAAAAGAA